>SBBH01000235.1 GCA_005239795.1 Planctomycetales bacterium | reverse complement strand
GCGGTGGGGGAGGAGGAGGCGGGGGGGGCGGAAAGCAAAAGCTCGTCCCGGACGCGGCGCAGCTCCGGATGCTCAAACGTATGGAACTGCGCGTCCAGGAAAATGTGAAGGGGATTGAGACAGCTCGCGCAGGGGGGCAAGAAATCGAGATCCTGAAGGAGCAGTCCGGCCAGACCTCCCAGCGGCAGAAACGCGTGGCCCAGCTTGCCAAGGAGATGGCGGATTCCCTCGAGAATCCAGGAGGTGGACAATGAAACGCCTTGCGCTGGTCTTAGCGGTTTTCTTGCTGGGGCTGGGTTTCGGCGCGGCCGGTGCCGCGGAGGTCCGCTGGCACAAGACCCTGGAAGAGGCGCTCGCCGCAGGCGATCAGGGGAGGCGCCCTGTGGGGGTTGTTTTCTTGGACGAGGGGAATTTTTCAGAGCGTTTGGAGGCTGTGCTTGAGGAGGCTGGCGTCCAGGAGTTCTTGGGGAAGATCGAGCCCGTGCGCTTGACGTTCGGGGACGAGGCAAACAAAGGGGTGGCCGATGGGTACGGCGTCCAGAAGGCCCCGACGATCGTCCTGTTGAATCCCGAGGGGAAGCTTCTCGGCATGGTCGGGTACCGGAAGGCCGAGTTCCTGATCCTGACGATGGAGGAGATCCTGAAGCGTCAGCCGCGCGAAGACCCCCCGGCTCCGAGCGCCAGAAAGCGGCCCCAGGGACCCGGATCGCCGGGCGCTGACGCTCAGGACGGCGAGCAGAACCCCATCCGACCCGTCGTGGGGCTCATGGAAGATGTCCGCGGCGATCTCGACCGGGAGGACACGGGGCCGGTAGTTCAACAGAAGATCAAGGGAATCCTCGACGAGCTGGATCGCTTGATCGAACTGGCCGACCAGCAGCAGGGTGGAGGCGGGAACCAATCTGACAGCCAGCAGAGCGAGGGAAAAAAGGATCAGGGGGAGGGGAAACAAGGGGAGGAGGAAAACCAGAAGTCCAGCCCGGGCCAGGGAGGGAGCCCCACCAAGGGGTCCGCCTCTATGAAAGCCAAGGAAGGGGCCAAGAACTCGACTGCCGCCACCAAGTCGGGCGCCACCCGGATCAACAACCCATTTTCCAGCCCTGCCTCGCCCTGGGGGAGTCGTTTGAAGAACGAGGGTGAGACGAGCGCGGTCCTCAAGCCACGTGAGGGAGTGGCGCCTCCCGAGTACGACGCTTACGTTAAGGAATACACCGAACGGTTGGGGAAAGCATCCCAAGAGCGTTAGAGAATTGGGAGTATAAAGTCTAGGATCGCGCTGTGGCGACGGTGCGGATCGGCGTGTCGGGGGCGGCAGGTCGCATGGGGCGACGGATCGTAGCGTTGGCCGCAGGCCGCCGCGATCTGGTTGTCGCCTGCGCCTTGGAGCGGCCCGGCGCCCCCGAGATCGGACACGACGCGGGAACCCTGGCCGGTGTCGCCCCGCTCGGCGTGGCCTTGCGTGAGCGTCTGGCCTCCGGGGCTTGCGATGTCCTCATCGATTTCTCGGCACCTGCGGCCCTCTCAGGGCGCCTCAAGGAGTGCTTGTCGGCCCGGATCGCGTTTGTCGTGGGGACCACGGGACTCTCACCCGCCGCTCGGGTGCGCCTGGCCACCGCCGCACGCACCATCCCGGTTTTGGCGGCCCCGAACATGAGCTTGGGGGCGAATATCCTCCAGGGTCTGGTGGAAAACGCTTCCCGGGCGCTTGCCTCGTGGCGGCCGGATGTCGAGATCGTCGAGCTTCACCACGCGCGTAAGAAGGATTCCCCAAGCGGGACCGCCCTGTGGCTCGCCGACGCCGTGGAAAAGGGGGCCGCGCGCGCCTACCGGCGCGTCTACGGCCGCCGGGGTTTGGCGGGGCCGCGCTCCGAAATCGAGATCGGGATCCACGCCATACGCGCCGGCAGTGCCGTTGGAGAGCACGCCGTCTATTTTGCGGTCGGTTCCGAGAGGATCGAGCTCGTGCACCGGGTGGAAAGCCGTGACGCCTTTGCCCAAGGGGCCCTGGCGGCCGCTGTGTTCCTGGCTTCCCGCAAGGGAAAGCCGGGTTTCTACACGATGGGGGATGTCCTGTGCCTTCCAAACGCTCCCCGGAGCATCCCGGGACGCTAGTGGTTGATCACAGTCGCTCTTGCGGGGAGCTCTTTCATCCGAAGTTGATCCCGCAAGAACGGCCCCGAAGGGCTGATTTTTCGGGGGACACCCGAAAAATCAACGGTGATCAACCACTAGTGCTTCGACACAGGCGATTTTGCGTGTGTACAAATCGCCTGGCTCAGCACGAGTGGTGAGCGAGGAAGTCTGGATGCCAAAGGGGCGGCCTCAAGACTTCCGAGTCGAACCACGAGAGCCGATCTCGGCGTTTAAAACGCTCAAATCTTCAGGCGCCCGGTTTCCTTTCCTCCTTGACGGGGCCGTCGCCCTGTCGGAGGGAAGGGGGGCGCGCTCCCTTGTGGGGGGCAATCCTGCCGTCGTGCTTGAGTCGCGCGCGGGCCGGATGCGCCGTTTCGAGGCCGGTCGATGGACCGACGAACCCCGCGACCCGTTCGATGCACTCGAACGGCTTGTCGGCGGGGGAGGTCTCGCCGTCGGATTCCTTTCCTACGATCTCGGGCGCGCGATCGAGAACACGCCCCCCCACGCGCATGACGATCAAATCCTTCCCCTGATGCGCTTTGGCCTGTACCGGGATGTTTGGGAATACAATCACGATCGGGGTCTTTGGCGGCCGGCGGCCGGCCTGGGCCCCAGGCCCTGGATAGAAACGCCTCCCGCGCGGCTCGGCTGGCCATCCCTGGCAACACAGCCTCCGCTGGTGGAGGATTTTTCGCTGGGCCCCTGGGAGCCGTCCGTGTCGAAGGAGGCGTACCTCGCAGCGGTCCGGCGCGCCAAAGAGTTGATCCGCGACGGTGAGATCTATCAGGTGAATCTCTCCCATCGGTTCACGGCGTCCTTCGCGGGAGATCCCTGGGCATTTTACCAGGTGCTCCGGCGCGCTCATCCGGCCCCGTACGCTGCCTATCTGGAAGGAGAGGTGGGAGAGGCGGTCCTCTCGCTATCTCCGGAATGTTTTCTGGATCGCCAGGGAGGGGAGATTAGGACCTTCCCGATCAAAGGAACGCGTCCGAGCTTTTCGGACGCCGAGCGCGACGCCGCATCGCGCCGTGCCCTGGAAGAGAGCGAGAAGGACCGGGCAGAGCTCGCCATGATCGTGGATCTCGAACGCAACGATCTGGGCCGCGTCGCGCGTCCGGGGTCCGTCGCGGTCGAGATCCCTCGGCGGCTTTTCGCGTCGGCGACCGTACATCATGCGGAAGCGGTGGTGGCAGCAGCCCTGCGCGAGGGGGCCGGGTGGGCCCACATCCTCCGGGCGACATTCCCCGGCGGCTCCGTTACGGGATGCCCCAAGATCCGCGCGATGCAAGTTCTTTCCGAGCTTGAGCCCTGGGCGCGCGGTCTTTACACAGGGTCGATTGGATGGCTGACGCCCAAGGCCGGGAGCCTCAACATTGCGATCCGGACCGTGACGGTGGCCTGCGGCCGCGCGGTTTTGAATGTCGGCGGGGGGATCGTCGCCGATTCGGATCCCGAGGCCGAGTACGCCGAGACTCTCGACAAGGGACGGGCTTTTTTGGGCGGCGCGTTTTGATCTTTCTCCCGGCGGGCTATAATCTGTCGAAGGAGGGAGCGCGCTCATGAGGATGGAGGCCCGGCTGCAGGCGCGCCAGACGCAGGAGATGCGGCTGGCGCCGCAGATGATCCAGTCGATGGAGATCCTCCAGCTTCCCGTGCTCGACCTGCAGGCCAAGATCTCCCAGGAACTCGAGGAAAACCCCGCCCTGGAAGCGAAGGAGGAGGACGTGGGAGCGCCGGAGCCCCCGGTCGCCGTGGCTCCGTCCGAACGCGACGCGGCCGACGACGAAGGGCGGTGGTTCGAAGAACTCTCCCGTTGGCGCGAGGGGCCCCGCAGAGCTTCCGGCGGGACCGAAGATGACGCCAAGACCGAGATGTTGGCCAACACCGTCGCGCGTCCGCAGAGCTTGCAGGATTTCCTCGAGGGGCAGATGGCGCTTCTCGACATCCCCGACGAGTACCGGCCGGCGGCCGAGCAGATCATCTACAACCTTGACGATGGCGGGTACCTCCCCTATCCCTTGGAACAGATCGGTCAGACCGCGAACCTTCCAATCTCCCTCGAGAAGATCCAGGTGGGTCTCCGGATCGTTCAAAGCCTCGAGCCCACGGGGGTTGGCGCGCGGGACCTTCGGGAATGTCTGCTTCTTCAGCTCAAGGCGAACGGCTCGCCCGAGGCGGCGCTGGCTCGGGATCTGGTCGAATCTCATCTGTCGGACGTTCAGGAAAACCGCCTCCCTAAAATCGCGAAGGCCACGGGGCACGACATCGACGATATCAAGCAGGCGGTGCGTCTCATCGCGGCTTTGAATCCCCGTCCCGGAGCCCTCTACGGCGGGGCCGCTTCGCCCAAGATCGTGCCCGACGTGGTGGTGGAATCCATCGACGGCGTCTACGAGGTCCGTGTCGAGAACCATTTCATCCCGCGCTTGGCGCTCTCCCCCTGGCACCAGAAGCGCCTCGAGGAGAACGCGAAGGATCCTTCCCTCAAGGAGTGGCTCAAGAAGAAGGTCGACGCGGCCAAGTGGCTGATCGAGGCGGTTGTCCAGCGCCAGGATACCCTTCAGCGTGTGGCGACCGCGGTGGTCGAAGCGCAGAAGGGATTTTTGGACCACGGGATCGAAAAGCTCGTCCCCTTGAAGATGCAGCAGATCGCTGACGAGGTGGGCGTGCATGTCTCGACCGTGAGCCGCGCGATCTCGAAGAAATACATGCAGACCCCGCGCGGGATCTTTCCGATGAAATTTTTCTTTAGCGGCGGCGTCCAGGGGGCCCAGGGGGAGGATGGAGAATCTTGGGTGGTCGTGCGCCAGAAGGTGGCCGAACTCGTGGCGCAGGAGGACCGCCGCCGTCCCCTGTCAGACGGCGAGATCGCGGAGGCTCTTAAGAAGCAGGGACTCGCCGTTGCCCGGCGCACCATCGCAAAATACCGCAAGATGCTCAAGATTGGATCCTCCCGCATGCGCCGGTCGTATTAGCTTCTTGGGTCAAGTCGCGTCCGTTTTCTCTCGATAAGAAGGGGACTGAAGGCGCACGCCTCTCCCCTCTCTGCGTGCGCCTTCCTGAGGTCTCGATACATGCGGCTGTCCGCGCGACGTCCGGCACGGGAGAGGGACCGGGCGGCGCGTCAGGACAGCCGCTTTTTTTAGCCTGTCGTCGCACTATGGACTCTGTCGCCTTGCGGCGGGGCCGGCCCGTCTGCGGCGTTGCTCCTCCTCGGCGTATCGTCTTTTGATACGCCTTGTCGTCGCGCCTGGCATCCGGGCCAGCCGCGCTCGCAATGCGCCGAGAGCCATAGTGCTCCGACAGGCTTGGGATCAATCGGATTTTATTTTTGAGTACTTCGCCGCGTGGAGCGCACCCAAGAAGAGCGCCCCGAGGGCGTAGGCGGCGGCGAAATCGCGCGCGGCCGGGGTGGGAAGCCAACCGAACCGGTTTTCGATCCCGCCGGGGCCCAGGGCATAGGCGTGGATGAGCCCGAGGGATGACAGTCCCGCGCCGGCTGCCATCCAGAAGGTGGCCGTGAGGAATTTCCGCTCGATCACGAAGACGAGGACCGCGGCAAAAAGCATCGAGGTCATCAGGAATCCTTGCGAGAGGGCGATCGCCCCGTGGACGTAAAGGTTCTTTCCGAATTTGGCGAGCGTCTCGAGAAGGGGGACTCCCGCTGTCCGGATCGTCGTCTCAACCAGGAAAATCGCCCAGGCGGCCAGGGAGGGCACCAGTCCTAGGGCCACCGCCAAGGCATGGGGTTTGGAAACCTCTTGAAACGCCTGCGCCATGATGATGATCCCGATCCAGAGGAGGATCGCGAGCGTCGCCTCGAGCGGGATGATCTTGAGGACCGGCGCCACGCCCCCAGCGAGACACAGAAGGGTGATCACAACGCCATTGGCGACGGAGTAGCCGATTCGCGCCCCCATCGATTTCCAGGCCGGATGCCCGATGTAGATCGTCGTCGGGAAGGCGCTCCCGAAGAGCGCCGCCGCCAGGCTTCCCAGTCCGTTGGCCAAGAGCGACGGCCGCGTTTCGAATCGGTCGCCTCCGGCCTCGGCGCTTTCGAGGTTCTGGAGGGATCCGATCACGTTGAAAAGTCCCATCGGGAGGATCACGCTCAAGAAACGCCATCCCGTGGGGCTGGACAGGAGCGCGAAGAGGTCCCCGGGGACCGCTTGGGGGGGATGGAATCCCCAGGAAATGTCGCCTGCCAGCGGGGCCCAGGGAGAGCGCCCCAGCGTCCGCAGGAGCCAAGCAAGGGCTATCCCCACGAGGACCGCGGCCAATCCCCCGGGAATCCCCAGAGGGAGCCGGATCCGGGAGCCGTAGACGGCGAGGATCACCACCATCGGAAGGATCGCGACAAGCGGCATCGTGAAGATCTGAAAGACGAATCCCATCGAAATAAAAGTGATGGCGATCCCCGCCAAGGCCGAGAGAAGCGCCGCGCGTGGGGTGTGCCGGCGCAGCAGATCCCCAACGAAGGCGCCCGCGATCTCAATGACAGCGCTCCCGAGACACGCGAAGAGCCCCGCCTGCCAGGCCAGGGTCGAATCGTGCGTCTCCCAATAGACCGGCCCGATCACGAGGAAGATGTGGGCGATGAGGCTCACCGTGTTGATGCCGTAGGGAAGCGCCGTCACGTCGTCGCGCCCGGTTTTTTCCGAAAGGCGGTATGCCTGCCAGGCATAGAAGAGGTTCCCTACGAGAATCGAGACCGCCGCCCCGGGGAGGATCCGGCCGGCGACGAGTTCCGGCGGCAGGCCCACCAGCGGGCAGAGCTCCGCGATGAGCATGAGCTGGAGGAGGTTGTCGATGAAGAGGCCGAAGAATCCGTCGATGTCGCCGCGGACGAACCAGCGGGGCTTCACGAGGCGGAAGTTTAACAAGTCCCGAGTGCTGAGTCCTGGGGAGGGATCACCTCAGGACTCAGCTCTTAGGATTTCTTCTGAAGTTCCCGGAGGAAAGAAGGGCTAAACGTTCCCCGCGCCACCTCGGCGACAGGGCCGCGCATCGTGAGGTCGTTGTTCGGGCCGACCGCCACGGTGAGCGCCCCCCCCGGAGCTGTGACCGTCACGGGGCTCTCGGCCAGCCCCAGCCGCACGGCCGCCGCCGCCACGGCGCAGGCGGAGGAGCCCGAGGCCTGCGTCTCGCCTGCGCCGCGCTCCCAGATGAGGATCGCGATCTTGTGCCGGCTAGTCGGGACTGCCAGCTGTACGTTGACGCGCCGGGGGAAGACCGGGTGGTTTTCCAGGGCCGGCCCGAGCGCCAAGAGCTCCTCACGGCTCCACCGCTGGCCCTTCGGCTTGAAGACGACGCAGTGGGGATTCCCAACGCTCACCCCCGTGAAGCGGAGCGCTCGGCCGGCCGCCCGGATGGGGGCCCGCACCAGCTCCGCCCGGTGTAGGGTGCAGGGGAGGGCCGCGGGCTTGAAGGTCGCCTGGCCCATCTGGACCGTAGCGCTGGCGGCTTCGCCGAAGCGATCGAGATGCAGTTCGATCGAGACGATCCCTCCGCGTGTGTCGACCGTGAAGCGGGTTTTGCGCATCCGGCCTGTTGCATGAAGGAACCGCGCGAAGATCCGGAGGCCGTTTCCCGATTTCTCCGCCTCGCTGCCGTCGGGATTGAAAATCTGGAGGCCAAAATCAGCCTTTCGGGAAAGGGCGAGCGCCAGGAGGCCGTCCGACCCGATCCCCTGGTGGCGCTCGCAGAGGCGGCGGATCGCGCCGGGTGTCAGCCGGAAGTCGAGTTCATTCGGGACGACGACGAGATAGTCGTTCCCCAGGCCGTGCCCCTTGAAGAACATGTTGCGCATGGGGCGGCATTGTAGCAGGGGATGCCTCTCGCGACCGCTCCGCGCGGGTGATAGAATCGCCGGTCCTTTCAGGGCGTTTAGCTCAGCTGGTAGAGCACTACCCTCACACGGTAGGGGTCGCAGGTTCGAGCCCTGCAACGCCCAGTACCGACGACAACGTAAATCGCCGCAAGCGACTAACAGCGAGCGGCCTTCCGGCGATTCCGAGCAAGCCCAAAAAAACCCGATGCGGGTGCTGACGCGACGGTTCAGCCCCCTTCTTGTGAGATCGGACGCCAAGGTTCCGCCAAGGGAATTGACGAGGAACTGGCCCGGTCGGAGCGGTGGGTCTTCCGTCCGTTGAAACGCCCCGACACGGAACAAGGGTCGATCCTTCACTATCGACTGGCGGACGGAGCGCCCAGGTTCGACCCCGAGGAGATCCGGGAGTGGGTGAAGGAGGGGTGTCCCCCGGCTGGGACGTTCAGGGAATGGAGCCAGTCTAAATGACATTGCCGCCAACTTAATCTAGGACGCCTCTGACATGAGCCAAAGATTTCCAATGGCGTCGTGCCTTGCAGAAGCGACGCAGGCGCCTTTTGCCGCG
>SBBH01000004.1 GCA_005239795.1 Planctomycetales bacterium | reverse complement strand
GGGCGGGTGGGGCCAGGAGGGACGTCGAGCCAGTAGGTGACAGTTTTTGCGGGGGTTCGCACCCCCAGGGCATCGCGGGCGATAAAAAAGACCGCGAAAAACGGCAGGATGACCAGGTAGAAGACCGACAGGACGATCCCTCCATTGACACGGCCGATTTTTTGGATCCCTACCTTGAGTCCTTCCATCCAGGCGCGGCTCCCCGTCGCGCGAAAATGGAGCCACGCTGCAAGCCATGCCGCAGCGTAGAGGGAGAAGAACGCCAGGAGTATCCAGTGCCACCGCTTCACGAGAGAGATTCTACCGGCGCGTGGCCGGCCCAGCATTCGAAATACGTGGTTCGTGAATCGCGGGCAGAGAACAGATTTCGGATCGTTGGACTGAACCTAAAATGGGCGCGTGGTGCGTCTGAAGCGGGCGGGATGGCGCCGCTGGAGCTTACGCCTGGGATTTTTGGCATTCTCCGCTTTTCTGCCGATCGTCCTGTTTGAAGGATGGCTCCGGTGGACCTGTCACGGCGTCGGCGTTCGGATTGAGGTGCTGGCGCCGGTGGGAAGTACGGCTCTCACGGTTTTCGATAGACAGGTCGGCTGGCATTTTCTCCCCGGATCTCGTTTTCTGACTACTTCGACCGCGGGTGAGTACCGGGATGTCGAGATCCGCATCAACCGCTTGGGATTTCGCGGGAAAGATCCGATCGAGGCGTTTCCCGCGGAAGGGATCCGGATCGCCAGTCTCGGGGACTCGTTTTCGCACGCCCGGCAGGTCGCCGAATCGGACGTGTTCTGGACTGTGCTCGAGGAAGGGATAGGGCGGCGCTCGGAGGGGCGCCCCGTCGAAGTCCTGAATTTTTCCTCCGACGGCTATTCAACTGGACAGTCCCTCGAGATTTTTAGAACGCACGCCCGGGTGCTCGCGCCTGATGTCGTTCTTCTCAATTTTTATCTGGGGAACGACATGAAGGAGAATTCTCATGCGATGTTCCTCCAGAAAAACGGTCCGGCGGCCATCCCCCATCGCCCTTATTGGGTGCGTGGTGCGGAAGGGGGGTGGAGGAAGATCCCTTTCGGGAGCCGTCTTCGGGAGACCGCCGAGGAGGAAGGGTTTCCCGCCTCGCGCATCGGGAGGCATTCCCTTTTCGGCGCGCTTTTTCCAAAGACGCGTCAGTGGGTTCGCGGCGAGCTTCGCTTCACGCCGCTGGGACCGGCGCTTATGCAGGCGGGGTTCTTGCATCGCCACGGCGCCGAGGAGATCGCCCGCGAACTCCTTTTGTACCGGGACCCGATGCCGGCCGATTGGGATGAGCCGTTCGCGGCAACGCGGTTCCTTTTGGGAGAACTCAAGCGGGACGCCCACACAGCGGGAGCGACGCTCATCGTCGGGATCATTCCGGAGCATTTCACCATCTATCCCGACAGATGGCGAGCGATCGAGCGGGGGTTTCCGGTTCTGGCCGAGATGCGTATTGACCTCGACGCGCCGGCCAAGCGCCTCGCGGCGATCCTGCGCGAGGAAGGGATCCCGTTCGTCGACACCACGGGTCCCTTGAGGGAGGCCGCCGCGTCTTCCCCGGAGCCTCTGTATTTTCCGGTCGACCGTCATTTCACCCAGCGGGGGCACGCGGTCTACGCCCAAACCCTGCTGGACCTCGTGGCTTCCATGGTTGATCATCGTTCACAATGAGGAGCGGGCGTTCCGGAGCGCGCGGCACCTGGATCCTCTCGACGCGGCTTGGCCGCTACGAGGTCATGCTGGAAGGGGGGCGGATCCGCTCTCTTCAGCGGGTTTCTAAGGGCGCGCGCGCGCGCCGCGGGCCCGCGACACCCCTGGTGCGCCGTCTGGCGCGGGATCTCGACCGCGTGGCCCAGGGTCTTCCCGTGCGGGGCCGCTATGCCCTGGATCTTCATGGGACGCCGTTCCAACAGAGGGTCTGGCGGGCGCTTCTTTCTATCCCGCGCGGAAAGGTCCTTTCCTATGGGGTGCTGGCGCGGCGGCTCGACCCGAGGCGACCTGGCGGAGCACGCGCCGTGGGGCAGGCCTGTAAGGCGAATCCCGTCGCGATTTTGGTCCCTTGCCACCGTGTGGTGGCGGCGAGCGGCATCGGGGGGTATGCCGGGACATGGAATGCGCCGCGGAAGGCGTATTTGCTGGCCCTGGAGAAATCCAAAATCCAAAACTCCAAATGAAGCTCGCGCTGGCGCAGATCAATCCGACCGTGGGGGATCTGGCGGGAAACGCAGCGAAAATCCTCGCGCGCTACCGCCAGGCGGCGGCCTTGGGAGCAGATCTCGTGGCGTTCCCGGAACTGGTGCTGACGGGATATCCCCCGCGCGATCTTCTTGAAAATGGCTCCTTTATCGCGGCGGTCGAGGAGTCTGTTAAAAAAATCGTCGCGGCAACAGGGACCGCGGCGCTGGTGGTGGGGTTCCCTGAGAAAAATTCTGGCGCCGAGGGGCGCCCCCTCGCGAACGCCGCCGCCTTCGCTGCAGAGGGACAACTTCTGGGGACCTACCGCAAGCGGCTCCTCCCGGTCTATGACGTCTTCGATGAGGATCGCTATTTCGAGCCGGGGCGCGCGGCGCTTCCTCCTATCGCGTGGCGAGGGCGGCGCGTGGCCCTCACGATCTGCGAGGACATGTGGGCCGAGGCTCCCGTTTTCGGGCGGCGGATCTACCGTGAAGATCCTGTAGCCGAGGCGGCGCGCGGGGCGGACCTGGTGCTCAACCTCTCCGCGTCGCCGTTTGAAATCGACAAGATCCGGTCGCGCCTGGAGATCGTGAAGGCCCATGCGGTCAAGCTGGGGATCCCGGTCGCGCTCGTGAACCAGGTGGGGGGGAACGACGAGCTCGTCTTCGACGGCACGAGCGCCGTGGTGGACGGCGCCGGGAGGATCGCGGCGCTGGCGCGTTCCTTCGAGGAGGATCTTGTGATCTGCGACACGGACGCTCCGACAGTCCCGTGCGCTTTTCCTGAGAGCGATCCGGCCGAGCTCGCGACGCGCGCGCTCGTCCTGGGGCTTTCCGACTACGTGAAAAAATGCGGTTTCTCCAAGGTTTGCCTGGGGCTTTCGGGAGGGGTCGACTCGGCCGTGACGGCGGTCCTGGCCGCGCGCGCCCTGGGGCCCGCGAACGTCCTCGGGGTCCTGATGCCGTCGCGCTTCACCGTGCGCCAGAGCGTCGACGACAGCTTGGCACTCGCTGCGAATCTGGGGATCCGTACCCGGACCATTCCGATCGAGCCGGTCTTCGCGCGGATCCTCGAAACCCTCGCGCCAGTTTTCCGCGGGGCGCCGTTTGACGTCACGGAGGAGAACCTCCAGGCCCGCGTGCGCGGGGCGCTCCTTATGGCGATCTCCAACAAGGAGAGGTACATGGTCCTCTCCACGGGGAACAAGTCGGAGCTCTCCATGGGATATTGCACCCTGTACGGGGATCTGTGCGGAGGGCTGGCGGTGATCTCCGACATCCCGAAGACGCTCGTTTATGCGGTCGCCGCAGCCATGAACCGTGAAAAGACCGTGATCCCGCCCGCCATTCTTTCGCGCCCCCCCACGGCCGAACTGCGGTTCGACCAGAAAGATACGGACTCCCTGCCTCCCTATGAAGTGTTGGACCCGATCTTGAAGGCATCTATCGAGGACCGACAGGAACCGCACCAGATCGCCAAGCAATGTGGGGTTCCTCTGGCGCTCGTCCTCGACGTGATCCGCCGCGTGCAGGCGGCAGAGTACAAGCGCCGACAAGCCCCGCCGGGCCTGCGCGTCACCACGAAGGCGTTCGGCGCGGGGAGGCGCATGCCGATCGCCAGCCGCTGGAAAGAGATCTAACCCTTTTTTGTGATCTGCGGTGGGACGGCGGCTCCGCACGAAAGGATGAACGAGATCCCTTGCTCGACCGTGAGGTCGGTCTCGACGATATCCCGGGCCGGCACGATCCTCACCTCGCCGAACCACAGATGGTTGGTGGGGAGGTAGACCGATCGGACGTCGGCACTCCCTCCAGGCACATCCAGGTGCGTCTGGCCCGTCAGGAATCCCAGGTTGTGCTTCCCATCGGCGCTCGCCACGAGGACCACCTTGCGGAAACTGCGCCGCTCGGCGGGAGAGAATTCCGTTACCACCTGCTTCATTGTAGTGTAAACAGTCTTGAAGACCGGGATCTGCTCGATCAGGCCCTCGGTTGCGGCGAAGATCTGCCTTCCGAAAAGGCTCGAGCCGGCCAGGCCCACGGCGTAGGTGGACAAGAGAATAAGCACGGTCCCGATGAGGGAGGCCCAGAAGGCGGGGACTTCCGCCGAAGCGCTTCCCCAGGCACCTCCCGAAAAGGCATGAAGGGAGGAGAACAGGAAGCGCCCGATCGGGATCGAGAGGCTGTTGTTGGCGAGCCCCAGGAGCAGGAGGAAGCAGTAAGAGGTGAGGATGAGCGGGACGAGGATCAGCGCCCCGGTGACCAGATACCTTTTAAAATTGAGCTTCATGGTGGGCCGGACGACGTATCTTCCTGGGTTTTTGGTTCAGGTGCGGTTTTGTCCGTCTCTTCGTGGGGGACGCGCGCCGAGGAGACGACGGCATCTCCCTCCCGCAGGGTCACCAGGCGCACCCCCTGGGCGTTCCGGCCGGTGGTGCGCACGGACGAGACCGGGATGCGGACCACCATCCCTTGGGCGGTTGTGAGAAGACAGTCGTCGGCGTCCTCGGCCGAGAGGACGCCGACGACGTCGCCGGTTTTGTCGGAGCGTTTGATGTTGATGATCCCCTTGCCGCCGCGGTTGGTGACGCGATAGTCGGAAAAGGGGGTGCGCTTGCCGAATCCCTTGGCGGAAACGGTGAGGAGCGTCCCACCGGAGCGCGCTATGAAGAGCCCCACGACCTGATCTCCTTCGCGGAGGCGAATGCCTCGCACGCCGCGCGTTGCACGCCCCTGGTCTCGGATTTTCGACTCGGGGCAGCGCAGGGCAAATCCGTGGCGCGTTCCCAGGACGATCTCCTCCTGGTTTGCGCTCAGCGTCGCGCCGATCAGTTTGTCAGCCGCGTCCAGGCGGATGGCGATGATCCCTCCGCGCTTGGGGTGGCTGTATTCCAGGAGGGGCGTCTTCTTCACGACCCCCTGTTCGGTGGCCAGCACGACATACCCTTGAGTAAAGTCACGCACGGAGAGCATCGAGGTGACGCGGTCATCGGCCGCGAGCGACAGGAGGTTGGCGAGCGACCGCCCCCGCGCCGCGCGGGCCATCTGGGGGATCTCGTAGACTTTGAGCGCGTAGACCTTTCCCTTTTCGGTGAAAAAGAGGAGGTAGGCGTGTGTCGAGGCCAGGAAGAGGTGCTCCAGATAATCCCCTTCCTTGACGTCCATACCGGTCACGCCTACGCCGCCGCGCCGTTGCGAGCGGTAGGCGTCGGCGGGGATGCGCTTGACGTACCCCTGGCGGCTGACGGTGACAGCCATCATCTCGTCGGGGATCAGGTCTTCAGGAGTGAATTCAGCCAAGGCCCCCTCGATCCGGGTGCGCCGCGCGTCGCCGAAGCGGGTTTTGAGGTCTGAAAGCTCCGCGCGGATCAAGTCGAGGACGCGCGAGCGGCTCGCGAGGATCGAGCGGTAGTCGGCGATCCGCTCGATCACCTCCCGGTACTCCGTGGCGATCTTCTCCTGTTCGAGCTGAGTCAGCCGCGCGAGCATCATCGCGAGGATCGCGTCGGCCTGGATCTTGGAGAGCTTGAAGGCACCGCGCAGGCGCGTGCGGGCCTCATCGGTCGATTGGGCGGCCCGGATGATCTTGATCACTTCGTCGAGGGCCGAGAGGGCGATTCGGAGCCCTTCCAGAATGTGCGCGCGCTGCTCGGCCTGCGTCAGAAGGAACCGCGTGCGGCGGCGGATGACGTCTAGGCGGTGGTCGATTACACACTGCAGCATCTCCTTGATGGAGAGGGTCTTGGGCTGTCCCCCCACCAGGGCGATCAGGATGAGGCTGAAGGTGGACTGCAGCGCCGTGTGCTCGAAGAGGCCGTTCAGGGTGAGCGTTTCCTCTTCCCCTTTCTTGAGCTCGACGACGATCCGCATCCCTTGGCGGTCGGACTCGTCCCGGACGTCCGCGACCGCCTCGAGTTTTCCATCGCGCACGAGCTCGGCGATCTTCTCGAGAATCAGGGCCTTGTTCTCCTGATAGGGGATCTCGGTGATGACGATGACCTTGCGCCCCTTCTTTTCCTCAATCGAGGTGACCGCCCGCACCGTCACCTGCCCGCGCCCGGTAGTGTACCCCTGCACGATCCCTTGCGAGCCGCAGATGACACCGCCGGTGGGGAAATCGGGCCCGGGAAGCCTGGCCATGATCTCTTGGATCCCCGCTTCGGGGTTCTCGAGCAAGAGCAGGAGGGCGTCGCACACCTCGCTCAAGTTGTGGGGGGGGATCGAGGTGGCCATGCCAACCGCGATACCCGTGGAGCCGTTGCAGAGGAGATTGGGGAACTTCCCCGGCAGGACCGTAGGCTCCTGGCGCGTCTCGTCGTAGTTCGGGACGTAGTCGACCGTCTCGCGCTCGATGTCCTCGATCATCTCCATCGCGAGGGGGGCGAGTTTCGCCTCCGTGTAGCGCATGGCCGCCGGGGGGTCGCCGTCGATCGAGCCGAAATTCCCCTGGCCGTCGATCAAGGGATAGCGCATCACGAAATCCTGGGCCATCCGCACCAAGGTGGGATAGATCACCGCTTCGCCGTGGGGGTGGTAGTTGCCGGAGGTGTCGCCGGCGATCTTGGCGCATTTGCGGTGCTTGGCCCGGGGCGCCAGCCCCAAATCGTGCATCGCGACGAGGATGCGCCTCTGCGAGGGCTTGAGGCCGTCCCGGGCGTCGGGAAGCGCGCGCGAGACGATGACGCTCATCGCATAGGTGAGGTACGACCCCTGCATCTCGTCTTCGATGCGGCGGTCCTCGATCCCGTGCAGGGGGGGCGGCGGAGGGGGCGGCGGGCTCTCTTTTTTCTTGTCGGCCACGGCGTTTTCTCTCTTTTTCCCCCCAGGGAGTCTCGAATTTTACCGTTTTCGGGAGGCCCCTCCGAGCGGTTTTGACGGCGCCGCCGGCGCCACCCATAGCGGTTTGGCCTTGGCCCATGGCGTTTCGCGGAGCGCGGGCCAGATTCTCCGCCTACGTGACTTCGTCACTCCGGCGGATCCGCCGGAATCACGACGTGATGTAGGTGGAAAGGCGCGAGTCGATGGCCTGTCCGCCTACAGGCCTTCGGCCCTACGGCGGATCCACCGTAACACCGAAGGTGTGTAGGTGGACGATACGCGAAACGGAGCCAGCGATGGATTTTGGCCCCCACTCGCTGCCTCCCTGCAGTTTTATCCGTTTCGCGGAGAGTGGGCTGGATCCAAGGCGCGAGGCAAGCCGTCGGGTCTACACTGCGACCCCCGGCTTGCCGAGCAACGACGGAGACAGCCCGCTATATGTCCTTCCCGAGACATAGGTAACGCGAAACGGAGCCAGCGATGGGATTCGAACCCACAACCCCCGCTTTACGAAAGCGGTGCTCTGCCGTTGAGCTACGCTGGCGAAAGACCTGCCAACCATCCTAGATTTGCAACAGGCGTTATACCGGGCCCTCCGTTTCAGTGCCACCTGTGTGCCAGATATTTTCCAACTGTCTTCTAGTCGTCGGTTTTCTAGACCCGCTCTCTTTTCTGGAGAAGGACCGCTCCCAGGATGATGAGCCCCTTGGCGATGAGCCTCTGCGATTGGTCGAACCCCTTGAGGCTCAGGATCTGGTCGATGTAACCGATCACGAGAACCCCCACCAGCGTCAAACTCATGCTCCCGCGCCCGCCGGTGAGCGCTGTTCCCCCGATCACGACCGCCGCGATCGCGTCGAGTTCGTAGGTGGCGCCGGCCTCGGGATCCCCCTGTTGCTGCTGGGCGGCGTCGCACAGACCCGCCAGGGCCGCCATGAGCCCCGAGACCGCGTAGGCCCCCGCCTTGGCCCACCCCACGCGGACGCCGGAGAGCCGGGCTGCTTCCTCGTTCCCGCCGATCGCATAGAGGTGCCGGCCGAAAAGGGTGTAGCGGGCGGCACCCCACAAGAGAAGAATCGCCGCCAGGAAGACGACGCCGACCACGGGGAAAGTCCCGCCGATCCGGTCGTTTAAAAAGTCAAAAAACGGCGGGATCGGTTTGGTGACGAAGTCGCCGTTCTGTTCAAAGGCGGTTGAGACTTTTTGCCCTCCGGAGACGAGTTTCGCGAGCCCCCGCGCCACGACCATCATGGCGAGCGTCACGACGAATGGCTGGATCCGGAAGCGCGCCACGAGAAATCCGTTCACCCCTCCCAGGGCCGCCCCTGCCGCGAGGCACGCCGGCACCGCCAAGACCGCCGGTACGTCCTTCCAGATCGTCATCCATGAGAACAGGACCGCCGTGAATCCCAGGATTGAGCCGACCGAAAGATCGATCCCTCCGGACAGGATGACGAGCGTCATCCCTGCGGCGAGGATGCCGTACTCGCTCATGAAACGGAGCATGTTGGTCTGGCTTCCCCAGGTCAGGAAGGTGTTGGCCCCCTGGCCGTCGGTGGGGGAGAGCGCCGCGCAGAGGACGAAGACCGCCGCCAGGATGAGCAGAGGGCGCGAGGCGCCCAGGATCTGGCGGATTTTGAGGGTCATGCGGCCTCTTGTGGTTGGTCCGAGGCCGTCGCCGCGGCCATCACCTTTTCCGGCGTGGCCTGGGCTCTCGTGAATTCGGCGGTGACGCGCCCTCGGTGCATCGCGAGGATCCGGTCGGAAAGCCCCAGAAGTTCGGGGAGCTCGCTGGTGACAAGCAGGATCCCGACCCCCTCGTCGGCCAGGGCATTGATGAGCTCGTAGATCTCGTGCTTGGCGCCGACGTCGACGCCGCGCGTGGGCTCATCCAGAAGCAAAAGCCGAGGCCGAGTCAGGAGCCACTTGGCCAGGGCCACCTTCTGTTGGTTTCCTCCCGAGAGGGTCGAGACCTGGCTTTCGGAAGAGGCCGCGCGCAGATGAAGGCGCTTTAAGACCGGTGCCGAGAGCGCCTCCTCCTGGCGACGGCTCACCAGGCCCGCGCGCGCCGCGCGCGAAAGCGAGGCCAGCATCGCGTTCTCGCGCACCGAGAGGGGAAGGACGAGCCCTGTGGCTTTTCGATCATTGGTGAGGAGCGCCGCCCCCGCGCGGATCGCCGCGGCCGGATCGCCCGGCAGGAAAGGGCGCCCGTTGATCGTCACGGCGAGGGCGGCGGGGCGCCCGAAGCGGCCGAACAAGGCGCCTAAAAGCTCGCTGTTGCCGGAGCCCACGAGCCCGGCGAGGCCCAGGATCTCCCCGCGGGCGAGCGTCAAGCTCACCCCGTCCACGAGGGGCATTCCTGTGCGCGCGTCGCGCACCGCGAGATCCCGTACAGTGAGAAGCGGCGCGCCCGGTTTTCCCGCGTGCTGTGGGATCAATTCCGAAAGCGTCCGGCCGACCATCCAGCGGATGAGCTCGGCTCGGGGGAGTTTTTCGGGCGTTTCGGTGCCGATGAATTTTCCGTCCCGCAACACCGTCAGGCGGTCGGCCAGGCCGTAGATTTCCTCCATCTTGTGGGTGATGTAGACGATCGCGACCCCTTCTGATTTGAGCTGGCGCACGAGCGCCAGGAGTTTTTTGGCGTCGGTCTCGGGAAGGGCGCTCGTCGGCTCGTCCATCACCAGGATCCGGGCGTCCTGTGAGAGTGCCTTGGCGATCTCCACGATCTGCTGGGCGCCGATCGAGAGCACACCGGCCGGCGCATCGACGTCGAGAGAGCTTCCCAGGCGCGCGAGGATCCGCCGCGCCTCTTGGCGCATCGCCCGGCGGTCGACAAGGCGCCAGCGCGTCCGCGGGAGGCGCCCCAGGCAGATGTTTTCGGCGACCGAGAGGGCCCCCACCAGCGCCAGCTCCTGGTGGATCATCCGGATCCTGGCGCGTTCAGCCTCGCGCGGGGAGTGGATCTCGGCGCGCCGGCCGTCGACGAGGATTTCTCCGGAATCGGGCTCGGCCGCCCCGGAGAGGATTTTCATGAGGGTGCTTTTTCCGGCGCCGTTTTCCCCCACCAACGCCTGCACCTCGCCGGCGAAAATGTCGAGGGAGACGTTCGACAGGGCGTTCACCCCGCCGAAACGCTTTGAGATGCCGCGCATGGAAAGAATGGGGGGGATGGCAGAGGTCGGTCCGCTCATCGCTTAGGAAGAGGAAAAGAGCGCCGCGATGCGCTTGCGTGCGCCGGCCGGATCCGGCAGGGGGAAGGCCCCGAGCCGTTCGGCGCAGGCCGCCCCGCAGGCGTTGGCGAGGCGCCCGATCCGGCTCCAGGGGAGTCCGCGCCGGAGCCCCGCCAGGAATCCCCCTAAAAAGGCGTCCCCGCAGCCGGTCGTGTCGATCGCCTTGACCGGAAATGCCGGGATGATTTGAGAGAATCCCTCGGCCGCGATCGCAGATCCGCGCGCGCCGTCGGTGATCGCCACAGCCTTGGCGCCGGTGCGTTGGCGCAGGGTTTTAGCCGCCGCCAGGGGGCGGCTCTTCCCCACAAGCTCTCGGGCGGCGGCCTGAGAGGGTTTCAAGTAGGTCGCGAGCTTCAGGGCCCGCTCCAGATCAGCGCGCGTCCCCAGGAGCGGGACCGCGTCCGAGGGGGGGATGTCGACGTCCAAGACCGTCTCGGCGCCGGCCAGTCGCCCCTCCTCCAAGACCGCCACCACCGTGGCCAGGGGGAGTTGGGAGATTTCCGTCGTCACGAGGCGCGCCCGGCGGATAAAGGGCCGGTGGCGCTTCCGGATGTCGGCGGGCGAGGTTTCACCGTTGGCGCCGCGGTTCATGTAGATGGCGCGATCGCCGTTGGGGGCGACGCAGATAAGTGAAAATGCCGTGGAGCCGGCGCGCGGGTCGAGATCCTGGACGATTCCCAGCGCCTCCATGCCGCGGCGCAGGAACAGCCCGTCCGGATCCCGCGGCAGCTTCCCGAAAACGCCTGTTGCCAGCCCCAGGAGGCGCGCCCAGGCCAGGTGATTCAAGATCACCCCCCCTTGGAGTGTGCGGACCGCCGAGCCGTCCTCGAAAGGGGTGAGGATGATCTTCTCCTCGGGCCCCAGGATCCGCGGCGTGCGGATGATCTTGTCGACGACGAGAGACCCGATCCCGGCGACGTCAAGCGGGCTCGTGGTTCGGCTCATTTTATTTTTTGGGTGGTTTGGAGCGTTCATGTATCCCCTCGCTCACCACGAGTGCTGAGCCAGGCAATTTTGAGTGGGCGCAAAATCGCCTGTGTCGAAGCACTAGCGTTTCTCACGGGCCGGCGGGGGAGGGGGAGGCGGGGTCCAACGGAGTTCCTTTTGGAGCGCGGCGAGGCGCGCCCGCATCGAGGCGAGGAGTTCCGCCTGCGCAGGGTCGCCCGCGAGGTTTTTCATCTCCCGGGGGTCGGCCGCGAGGTCATAGAGCTCACAGGCGCCGCCGGCGTCCAGGTACTCGATGTACTTATGGCGTTGGGAGCGCACCGCCACGATATACGGAACGGGGATGTTTCCCTTGTCCTCTCCCTCACGCAAATAGAAAGGAGGGGGTTCGGCATACTCGTAGAAAAAGTCGCGCCGCCAGTCGGAGGCCTCTTGTCCGGAAAGGATCGGGGAGAGGCTTCTGCCGGGGACGTTCGCCGGGATCCCGACGCCACAGAAATCGAGGATCGTCGGGGCGATATCGATGCTGAGCGCGATCTGCGTTGGCGTCGTGCCCGGCGCAATGCGGCCGGGGCAACGGATGAGCATCGGGACGCGGAGCCCCTCTTCATAAGGGAAGCGCTTGTCGATGAGGTGGTGTTCTCCCAGATAGAAGCCGTTGTCCCCCACGAAGACGACAAGCGTGTTTTGCGCGAGCCCCGTTTCCTGGAGCGCGGCCAGGATCTTGCCGAGGTTGTCGTCGACGCCGCGGATCGAGCGGTAAAAATCCTTGATGAACGGATCCCAGCCTCCCTTCTTTTCTAGGCCGTGCGGGAAGACGCCGATCCGGAGGGTGGACTTGGCCACGACGTCGGGCTTGCCGCCAGCGGCATAGTCCTCGTCGTAGTTGGCAGGCTTCGGGATCTCGACCCCCTCGAGCCATCGGGCGTGGCGCGGGGGAGGCGTTTGCGGGGCGTGAGGCGCCTTGAACCCGACGCAGAGGCAGAACGGCTTCTCCTTTCGGGCGGGGTCCTTGAGCCAGGCGGCGGCGTGGTCTCCCGTGATGTCATCGGCATGTCCTTGGAATTTTCGCTTTTTTCCGTTCACGTCGTAGGTGGGGTCGATGTATTGCCCCTGTCCGGGAAGGGCCATCCAGGTGTCAAACCCCCGTTGGGGACGGCCGTCCGGAACGATGTGGAACTTTCCGAAGTAGGCGGTGGCATAGCCCGTTTCATGGAGGATCTGGGGGAATGTCCGTTCCTCGTTTTCAAAACGGGTCAGATCGTTTGAGCCGTTCTTCAGATGGTTGTGGCGGATCCCGTGCTGGTGGGGGTAGCGCCCGGTGAGGAAGCTCGCGCGGCTCGGACTGCAGAGGCTGGTGACCACGAACGACTCTTTCATCCTGGCGCCGCCCCTGGCGAGCAGATCCATGTGCGGTGTGAGAAGATGGGGATGGCCCGCGATCCCCAGGCAGTCCCACCGCAGGTCGTCGACGATCACGTAGACAACGTTTGGGCGGGGCGGGGG
>SBBH01000103.1 GCA_005239795.1 Planctomycetales bacterium | reverse complement strand
AGCACCACGTGTTTCTCTGTCTCTGAGAAGGTACACGGGGTGCAGTTACTAGTGGTTCGACTCGGAAGTCTTCAAGCTGTGTACATTACCAAGATTTTCTCGCTCGCCATTCGTCCTGGGAGGGTGTTGAATATGTACACAAATGTTGACATTTTTATGCAGGCTTTTATACTGCGATGAGATCGAGAAGGGGGAAGCAATGCGGGTCACGGGCGTGCGCGAATTCCGGAGCAAGGCTCCAAAGTTCATCAAGAGCAGGGATTTGGTGTTCATCACGCGCCACGGGAAGCTGGCGAGCATCCTGATTCCGCTCGGTGCCCCCCAGGATCTCCCCGTCGATCTCAAGCGGGAGCTGTTGGAGCGCTTCGGGGAAGTGATCTCCGGGCATCTTGGACGAAGAGGTGTCAGCGAGAGAAAGGTGATCCGTGATTTTGAAGTCTGGAGAGCCAAGCGTCGCATGCGTCGCGGCCGACGCTAACGTGTTGCTCTCCGCGATCATTGGTAAAGCCGCCCTGCGTGTTTTCACGCGAGCTCAGGTGGAGGTGGCCACGACCCTCTCCATCCTGGAGGAAGTGCGCGAATATCTCCCCCGGACGGCAAAGTCTTATGATCTGGTGCCGGAGCTTCTCGAAGTCCAACAAAGACTTTTGGGAATCAAGACGTACCCTCTGGAGACGTATCGCGGATATCTTTCAGCGGCGTCCAGGCGGATCGGCCGCAGGGATCCGGACGATGTCGAACTCCTGGCTCTCGCCCTTGCTTTGAAGATCCCCGTCTGGTCCAACGACAGCGACTTCGCCTCCGCGGGGATCGCGTGGTACACGACCGCGGAGCTCCTCAAGGTGTTGGAAATCACGTCGTAGTCCTCCACCGTCCGCGCGTGTTCTCTAAGTCCGCGAGCGGCGTTTTTGGGGGCGGGGAGAAGGAGTCTCTGATACTCTCTTCCCCCTTATGCGCCGGACGGATATCCGAAACGTCGCCATCATCGCGCACGTCGACCACGGGAAGACGACGCTGGTCGACGGCCTCCTCAAGCAGTCTGGCGTCTTCCGGGCACATCAGGCCGTGGGCGAGCTCATCATGGATTCGAACGAGCTCGAGCGTGAGCGCGGCATCACGATCCTGGCCAAGAACGCCGCCGTGGTCTACCAGGGGATCAAGATCAACATCATCGACACGCCGGGGCACGCCGATTTTTCAGGCGAGGTCGAGCGGGTTTTGAAGATGGCTGACGGCGCGCTCCTTCTCGTGGATGCCGTGGAAGGGCCGATGCCGCAGACCCGTTTCGTCCTGCGCAAGGCCTTGGAATACCGCCTGAGGCCGATCGTGGTGGTGAACAAGATCGACCGCCCGCAGGCCCGCATCCAGGAGGTCGTGAACGAAGTCTATTCCCTTTTCATCGATCTAGAGGCCGATGACGCCCAGATCGAGTTCCCGATCCTTTATGCGAGCGCCGTCCAGGGGACGGCGTCGTTGGACCCGGCCCGCCCCGGAACGGACTTCCGGCCGCTTTTCGACGCGATCGTTTCCCAGGTGCCCGGCCCCCAGGCCGACCTCGCGGGAGCCCTGCAGATGCAGGTGGCGGCGCTCGACTACAACGACTATTTGGGTCAGATCTCGATCGGCCGGATCTATGCCGGGCGGATCCGCGCAGGGGACTTGGTCGGGCTGGCCCGCGGACCGCAGTCGGCCGTGCGGGATGCCCGGGTCGAAAAGATCTTCGTCTTTTCGGGGCTTTCGCGCGAGGAAGCGCTGGAGGCTTCGGCCGGCGAGATCATTGCGGTCGCGGGGATCTCGGACGTCCAGATCGGCGACACGCTGACCTCCGTTGAAACGCCTCGCCCCCTTTCCTTGATCCCGATCGGCGAGCCCACCGTCTCCATGGAGATCCGCGTGAACGATTCGCCGCTGGCGGGAACCGAGGGGAAATACGTCACGAGCCGGCATCTGCGCGAGCGCCTGGAGCGGGAGCTCAAGTCGAATGTCGCCTTGAGGTTCGCCGCGACCGACGCGATGGACCGCTGGACGCTCTCGGGGAGGGGGTTTTTGCACCTGGGGGTGATGCTCGAGACCCTGCGGCGCGAAGGGTATGAGTGCGCCGTGGCGCGGCCGACGGTGATCGTGAAGGAGGGGCCCGGGGGGGTGCAGCTCGAGCCGCTCGAGACGATGGTGGTCGAGGTGACGCCGGAGTACCAGGGGAGCGTCCTGGAACTCGTCGGCCCCCGCCAGGCGGTCATGACCCGCATGGAAACGAAGGGGGCGTTCCTCTCGATGGAGTTCCGCACCCCTTCGCGCGGGATCATCGGGCTTCGCTCGAAACTTTTGACGGCGACACGCGGCGAGGCGGTGATGGTACACACGTTTTTAGAATACGCGCCGGCCGGGGGGAGCCTTCCCAAGCGCCCCTCGGGGGTCCTGGTCTCGACCAACGCGGGGAAGGCTGTCGCCTATGCCATCGCCCAGATCCAGGAGCGCGGCCGGCTTTTTGTCGCGCCGGGGGATCCGGTGTACGAGGGGATGGTGGTGGGGGAGACCGGCCACGAGGCCGATATCGCCGTCAATCCCTGCCGCACGAAGCGGATGACGAACGTCCGCTCGAACGCCGAGGAAGCGATCCAGCTCGAGCCTCCCCGCGTGATGTCGCTCGAGGAGGCCTTGGAGTTCATCGAGGACGACGAGCTGGTGGAGATCACGCCGAAGTCGATCCGGATCCGGAAAAAGATTTTGAACGAGAAGCAGCGGCGCCGCGCGGGAAAGGAATAAAAAAAGATCCCCTCCCCCGGTCGCGGGGGAGGGGATTTTTGTCACGCGTTAGAGGTCGCTCGAGTTGGGATTCGCGCAAAAATAAAGGAGGTTGAAAAAGAAACGGATACAACGGTCAATGACAGGAATGTTTTTGCGCGAATCCCAACTCGAGCGACCTCTAACGCGTGACAAAAATCCCCTCCCCCGCGACCGGGGGAGGGGATCTT
>SBBH01000153.1 GCA_005239795.1 Planctomycetales bacterium | reverse complement strand
GCCACAGTGGGTAGGCTGGAAGGTTTCTCCTATTATGGAACCAGCCGGTATAGAATCACGCCACTTTGGCATGAGCAGGGATCTGTGCACAAACTGGGGGAAACTCGCGTTCGACCTCCGCTTGCGTAGTACCCTCCATCCGGTAGATTCAATAGCTATGTTTAATGCTGGCATTGAGGTTAAGGCATACCGGTTGGAACTGATGCGCTCCCGCAAGGATGGACCTGGAAAAGAGTGCGCCTGGTTGAGCATCCTTCTTTGGCAAGAGGAAAGGCGATTTCTGTCGCACTGTCTGGATCTTGATATCGCGGGGGAAGGGAAAACTCCCAAGGAATCCTTGCGGAATCTGGCAGATCTCATCATCGAGCAGGTCGAGTTTTCCGAGGAGCGTAAGACTCAGCTTTACCATCCCGCTCCCAAAGAATATTGGGACAAACTGAATGAAATCCGGGAAAACCATATCAAGCAAAGTCTCTTGGATCATCCGCCCCGTTCTGCTAAGGAGATTCTGAAGGGTCTCGAACCGATCCATGCCTAGCGGGTCTCCGCTCCGCTATCGCGAGCTTCGTTAGCGCCTTGCCCGTTTCGGCGTTCAAGAAGTAGCCAAAAAGGGATCCCGCCGCATTCTCTTCAAGGCGGACATCGAGGGGCGGGACCAGTCTTATCCGATCCATCCGCATAGCGAAAATCATGAGTTTGCCGTTCACATCATCCGGACGATTCTCCGAAGGTTCAAAATCCCAGAAGATTCATTCTGGGATTGATTCGGTCATGATTCCGATATCGGCTCGTATGCCGCACTCCAAGGATTTTCAATAGAGCTGAATCATCTTTGAGCGAAGGGTGGTTCAAACGACCCGGATCGGGGCGGCGGCGGCGAAATCGGGGATTCCGCGCGCTTTGACGGCGACATGGATCTCCCAGCGGCGCCGCTCGTCGCTCACTGGGCGGTCTTCCGGGATCTTGCTTAAAAAAGCGAAGCGGACGATCGCTCCCTTGCGGGGGGCGGGATCGGTCAAGGGGGATTCCGAGACCGCCTCGTAGAGCTTCCGGTACAGATACTCCTCGCCCTGGCGTATGTCGGAGCGCTCCGAGAGTTGCAGCGTGCAGGCGGCGTTTTCGAGGGAGACGTTTCTCAAGGGCACGAGCTTCAGCTCGACGGCAAAATTCTCTCCGCGCGCAAGTTCAGGGGGGAGTTTTTCGCCCGTGGCCGAGAGCGCCGCCCGGCGCTCCCCCGTGACGAGGGAAAATTCCGTCAGGCGCCAGCTGTGCACCGCGCGGCAGAGGTGAAGCGCCAGGGAGAGGAATCCCGCCCCCAGAACCGACGCGGTGATTCCCCATTCGGCCCGTTGGGGAAGCCCCTCCCAAAGGAAGGCAAAGATCCCCGCGGCCAGGAGCGCCCCCCCGACGATGGCTAAACGCGAGGCCGCCCCGCGGGGAAACCCGTCGACAGGGGACGAACGAGAATCGGGATCGACCACTCAGGCCGACTTCGCCCTGGCGGCCGGGCAGAGTTTTAGGAGCTCGCCCACCGCCGCCTGGATCCCGTCGGCCACCTCGCTGATCCTCTGCGCCGACATGTAGCAAGGGGTGGTGACGAGGCGGTTGGCGGTGTCGACGACGACCCCTGTCGCCGGGCGGTTCTCGTGGCGGGCTCCCATCGCCTCGAGAGCCTGCGCGGTTGGCGCGTCCGTGCCGATGGTGAGCGTGGGATGCGCCTCCCCCAGGACCTTCGCCAGGATCGCCGGCGCGATGCACCAGGCGCCGATCGGTTTTTCGGCCCTCCACATTTTTTGGATGAGGTCGGCAACGGCGGGGTGCACCGTGCACTGCTGGCCGCGCGCGGCGAAGTCCGACAGGTTCTTCGCGGCGCCGAATCCCCCGGGCAGGACGAGACCGTCTAAAGATTTCGCGTCCACCTCATCGATGGACAGGATCTCGCCGCGGCTGATCCGGGCCGACTCCGCCAGGACGCTCCGTTTTTCCCGGCCGGCGGCGGTCTGGCCCGTCGCGTGGTTGACGACGTCGCCTTGGTCGATGTCGGGCGCGATCGCGACCCAGGCGGCCCCCGCCCGGTCGATCGCAAGAAGCGTCAGCACCGCCTCGTGGATCTCCGAGCCGTCCTTGACCCCGCATCCCGAAAGAAGCACGCCGATCCGCTTGACGTTGGCCATGGTCCCCTCCTTTTGAAATCGCTCTTCGACGGGTGTTATACTCCGGCGCGCCCCCTTAAGGAAAGGGAGTGCCCTGTCATGATGACCATCGAGCGGTTCCTGCAGGAGATCGGACCCCTCACGCTAGGGGCCGAGGCTCCCCTCCGAGTGCGGGATTATTTTCAGGCGGCAATCCCCCAAGGCGTGGACCTGCCGGGGCGCTTCACGGAACCTGACGGGACCCAGTACGCCCGCCACCTCCTGGCGCGCTTCTCAAGCGGCGCCACCGCGATCGTCATGGTCTGGGGCAAGGGGCAAGGGACGCCGATCCACGACCACGGGATGTGGTGTGTCGAGGGGGTCTTCCGGGGGAAGATCGAGGTGGTGCGCTACGATCTTGTGGGGGAAGCGGATGTCCAGGGAGGTCCGGTGCGCCTGCGCGCCGCCGAAACGATCCATGCCAGCGTGGGGGAGGCGGGGGCCTTGATCCCGCCGTCTGACTATCACACCATCCAGAACATGCTTGCGACTCCCTCCGTGACGGTCCACATCTACGGCGGCGAGATGGACCGCGCCAAAATCTTCATCCCCGAGGGGGGAGGGCGCTACCGGATGGAAGAGCAGCCCCTGCAGTACACCACCTCGGCACCCCTCTTGGGCTAAGGCGCCGTGCGGAAATAATTTCTGTGTTTGATTGGAGGACTCACGGAGCATGAACGAATATCTTGGAGATCTTGCACGAGAGATCTTTTCATTTAACTCCTTTCCGCACGGCGCCTGATATAGGATTCGCGCGAAAAAAATGAAATGGAAAGACGACGGAACCAAAACAATTCATTGCAATAAAAAACAGAAGTTATTTTCGCGCGAATCCTGAGGCTTCCGCATCATGCCCGAAAGCGTCGGAAGTCCTGCCCTCTGGACCGGGTTCACGCTGTTCGTGCTGGCGCTTCTGGTGCTCGACCTGGGGGTCTTCCACAGGAAATCGCATGCCGTCTCGATCCGCGAGGCGGCGCTTTGGTGCGCGGTCTGGGTGGGGCTGGCGGCTCTCTTCAATCTCGGGGTGTTCCTGAAATTCGGCCGCCAGCGGGGGCTTGAATTCCTGACGGGGTACTTAATCGAGCTCGCCCTCTCGATCGACAACCTGTTCGTCTTCATCGTGGTCTTCTCCTATTTCGCCTGCCCTCCGGCGCAGCAGCATCGGGTCCTCTTCTGGGGGATCGTGGGGGCGCTTGTGATGCGCGCCGGTTTCATCCTGGCGGGGTCCGCGCTCCTCTCGGCTTTCCACTGGATCGTCTATCTTTTCGGCGGGTTCCTGGTCCTGACGGGGATCAAGATCTTGCTCCAGAAATCGGAGGAGGTCCACCCGGAGAGGAATCCCGTGGTGCGCCTCGTGGAGCGGGTCTTTCCCCTTACCCCCCGCTACCACGGCCAGCGTTTTTTCGTGCGGGAGGGGGGGAAGCTCGCCGCCACGCCGCTTTTTCTGATTCTGGCCGTGATCGAGACGACCGACCTCGTGTTCGCGGTCGACTCGGTTCCGGCGATCTTTGCCGTCACCCGCGACTCGTTCATCGTCTATACCTCGAACATCTTTGCGATCCTGGGCCTTCGCTCGCTTTACTTCCTGCTGGCCGGCGTCATGGGATCGTTCCGGTTCTTGAAATACGGTCTGGGCTTGGTCCTGGCCTTTGTGGGCGTCAAGATGGTGATCGCGGATATTTTTCACATCCCGATCGGGATCTCGCTCGGCGTGGTGGCGGGGCTTCTGGGGGGGGCTGTGGGGTTGTCCCTGGCGTGGCCGGCCGCGGACGACCGCGAGAGGAAAAAAGCATGAAGGTTTCGGCCGAGACAGTGGTGTTAGTCACGGGCGCCTCGAGCGGGATCGGCCGTGAGACGGCGCTCGCGTTTGCCTGCCGGGGAGCGCCGCTCTTTCTTTCGGCGCGGCGGACCGACAGGCTCGCCCAGGCGGCCGGGGAGTGCCGGGCCGCCGGCGCCGCTCGCGTCGAGACGTTTCCCTGCGATCTGGCGGAGCCGGGAGCCGGACGGCGCGTCGTGGAGGAGGTCCTGCGCCGCCTGGGGCGTCTCGACATCCTGGTGGCCAACGCCGGCTACGGCAACTCCGCCCCCGTGCGGGACTACACCCCGGAGCAGATGGCTCGGATCTGGCAGGTGAACTACCAGTCCGGCTACGAGTCGATTCACGCGGTCCTGCCGGGGATGCTCGCGCGCGGGGCGGGACATATTTTTCTTGTCGCTTCCGTAATCGGCCGCCGTTCGATCCCCTATACAGCCGCCTACTGCGTGACGAAGTTTGCGCAGGTGGCGCTGGGGGAGGCGCTTTATTTTGAGCTCGCCGGGACCGGCGTTCGGGTCACCGTCATCTGCCCCGGCACGACGCAGACGGAATTTTTCGACGCTCTGGAGCGCGTCCCGTCGGGGCTCGCCTCGCGTGACGTGAAATCGATGCAGTCCCCGCGCGTCGTGGCCGAAACGATCGCGCGAACGGTCGGCAAGCGCCGCCGCGAGATCCATTTCACGGCGTCGGCGAAGGCGGCGCTTCTCGCGAACCGCGCCGTCCCCTGGCTTGTGGACATCGGGATCGGGTGGCATCTCAAGAGGCGCCTTGCGCGGGCGGCCTCGGCTGTGTCGTTTTAGCCGTGTCAAAAATGTCGTTTTGGCCGTACCCCTGAGCTTCTGATTCTGGTTCAATGCCCAGCTTAGTTTCTTCCGGCGGTGATCTTTTGATTATTTCGGGGGTGGCCCTTGGCCGAAAAACGGATGACGCACTGGAAAAAGATGCTCTGGATCGGGGCGTTGGCCCTCGTGGCGGGGGTGGCTCGAGTCGGGGCTGATACCTCTCCCACCTCGATGCCTTTGCGCGAGACGGCCTGCCCCGATAAAGACCCAACGAGCTGTCAAAGCACGCAGAGCATACTGACACTCTGTCCGGTCAAAACCGTCTGTCCGGTGAAACCAACGCAGTGTCCCCGGATCGGGACAAAGTGTCCTGAGTTGATCTCGCGCTGTCCAGAGACCCCTACTGCTTGTCCTTGTTTTTGGACGCACTGTCCCCCCCGTCCTACACTATGCCCCGAAGTTCATACCATGTGCCCCTACACTCCAACCCTGTGTTACTGGGCAGATACGGTTTGCACGGGCGTCTGCGAGGGAGGAGGGGGCGCCTCTTTCCTTCCCACCTCTAGTCTACCACAAGATCAATCCCAGTGTCCGGGCAAAGACACAGAATGCGGCGACTACACAGTGTGTCGGCAGAAGACGACACACTGTCCTTATATCGAGACCCATTGTCCGAAAACAATGAAGTGTTTTGGAAGACGGGACCCGCTCGCTTCGAAGAATACGTATCATCCAACCTGCGAAGACGTGAAGTATGCTGGCGGAGAGAGTCAGTATCCCTCCTGCCCGGCACGCTTTTAGGTTGTTTTTCCAAAGGGAAACAGGCGCGCTGGTTCCCTCCAGCGTGCGGACCTTCCTGTTATACTTCCGCTCCCGATGGAAATCCGCGCGTCGAAGCGCCTCGCCTCCCTGACCTCCTACGCCTTCGCGGCGGTTGACGAGAAGGTTGCCCAGCTCAAGAAACAAGGAATCCGGCCGATCGATTTCGGCGTGGGGGATCCCACGATCCCGACGCCGGAGTTCATACGCCGCGCGGTACGGAAGGGGCTCGATGCGCGCGCCGCGTCGGGGTATCCCAGCTATGTCGGCGCCCCCGAATACCGCGAAGCGGTCGCCGGATGGATGAAACGCCGCTTCGGCGTCGCCTTGGACCCCGCCGCCGAAATCTGCTCCTCGATCGGCTCGAAGGAGGCGATCTTCCACTTCCCGGAGGCGATCCTGGATCCGGGGGACGTGGTCCTCTGCCCGTCGCCGGGGTATCCCCCCTGGTCCCGCGGGACGCGGTTTGCCGAGGGGGTGCCGTATTTCCTGCCGCTCACGGCGGCCAGCGGCTTCGTCCCGGACCTCTCGCGCATTCCGGCATCGGTTCTCGCAAAAGCCCGCATCCTCTGGGTCAACTACCCCAACAATCCCACCGGCGCCGTCGCTCCCGAAGGGTTCTATGAGGAGGCGTATCGGTTCTGCCAAAAGCATGGCCTGATTCTCGCTTCCGACGAGGCGTACACGGAACTTTACTTCACGGAGCGGCCGAGCCGGTCGGCCCTGGAGTTCGGCAAAGAAGGCGTCCTCGTTTTCCAATCGCTCTCGAAACGGAGCGCCATGACGGGTCACCGCGTAGGGTTCGTGGCGGGGGATCGGCGTCTCATAGATCTCTTCAAAAAGGTCAAGACCAACATCGATTCGGGGACCGCCACTTTCGTCCAGGACGGGGCGATCGCGGCGCTTGCCGACGAAGCGCACGTGGCCCAGATGCGCGCGATGTACAAGGCGAAGCGCGACATTCTGGTTGGGGCGCTGGTCGCGGCGGGGCTCGAGAAGTGCGAGCCGGCCGGGACGATCTACGTCTGGCAGAAAACCCCGCAAGGGATGACCTCTGTCGAATTTGCGGCGCGGCTTCTCGACCCCAAGATCGCGATCGTGACGACGCCGGGGGGCTGGATCTCCGACCCGTGCGAGGGGGGGGGCGCGGATCAAAATCCCGGCGAGGGATATGTGCGTTTCGCGCTGGTCCCCGGCGAGGAGGAGATCCAGCAGGCGGCTGAGAGGATCAGGACACTGCGGTTCTAAATACCAAACTCGAAACAGGACAATGAAAACTTTTGCCTGGGCGTGCATCTGGTTGTTGGAGTTTTCCTGCTTCGCAGAGGTCTACCCCTTTGGAAAGGTTCCCTACAAAGGGAAATATGCCGACACGCCTTTCGGGAAGGTTTTGGCGCGCGACCTTCCACGCTGGCGCCGCGAGGCGTCTGAGCGGGTAGCGAAGCGGATCGGCGTTACCCCGGACGCCGGCGCCGCGATTGCCATTTTGATTGTTGACGCCGAGTCCTTAGACGAGAAGGGGCTCAAAAAATGGAAGCGTCAGGCGTTCGACGTCGGACGGTCTCCTGAGGGGAGCGCCGCGCCTGTCGTGGTGCGGCTCTACACGGAGCCGCTGGCCGCCGCCGAGGCGGAGCCTGTCGCGACCCTCGCGCGGGCGCTCGCCGAGGCGGCGTTTCTGGTGCGCTTTTCAGATAAAGAGTTGAAGCGGATCTCTCCCTGGGTGCTGGAGGGGCTCGCGGCGTATGCCGGGGGCGAGGAAGAGGGGGAGGCGGCTGTGGCGCGGATCCTCGCCAGCCGGCGCAAGTCCTGGGACAGTCTTGTAGGGGATCTCGAGGGAGCGCACGGCGAGGAGGATCTGGCGCAGGATTTCTGGGCGTTTTTGTATCTCGAGAAGGCGCACGGCTCCAAAAGTGTCTCCGCCTTCGGCGCGGCGCTTTATGAAGGGAAGCCGTACGACGAGGCACTGATGGTGCTCACCGGCGCGGGGTGGGGGGTGCTGACCGGCGGAGTTGCGGCGTTCGCCAAGAAGGAAATGGAGCCGCTCGCCTCCGGCCTCGAGGCGTTTAAGGCGCTCGAAACGCGCTTTCGCGATGTCGACGACCAAGCGCGCGGGAGGTTTTCAGGCGAGATCCAGGAGCTTCTGGCGCGCCACCGCCAAGCCGCCTGGGCGGACAAGGCCCGTTATCTTCTGGGGCAGTCGCATGAGGCGGCGGGCAGGTTCGAGGCCGCCGCCGAGGCGTTCCGGAGCCTCGCCGAGGGGGATCCGCCGCGCGGCCCCCAGGCGGGGCCGGCGCGCTACCGGCTGGGGCGCGTCTTGGAAGAGCGCGGGAAGCTCGACGAGGCCGCCCGCGAGTACGCCCGATGCACCGCCGACTACTTCGATGAGACGTTCGCCGACGAGTGCCTGGAGAGGCTCTGCGCGATCGCCGCGAGGCGCCGGGACGGGGCAGGGGAGGCCCGCTGGCGCGCCGAGATCGCAAAGAGGAAAAGGAAGTGATGTGTGATGAGGACTCAAGTGATGAGCGGATGCTTGTCACCCATGACCCATGACTCATGACGCGTGCGTATAACCATCGCCGTCAACACGCTTTCTTACGACTCAGGGATCCCGAACGTCGCGGTGGGGACCGCCAATGCCCTTTCGGCGCTCGGGGCCCAGGTGTCGATTTTGACGCTGGTGCCGGGCCGGCGCGAGGATGTGCGTTTCGGCATCTCCGTCGCATCGGTTTTCCCGCGCGCGCGAGGGGCGTTTCGGCTCCTCTCTTCGGACTGGACGGGCCCCGCGGCGGGGGCGCTGGCGCGGCGCGCCCTGGCGCGGCTTTCCCCCGATATCGTGATGGTGCATTACCCGCCTCTGGATCGCTGTTTCGCGCGCAAAGACCGCCCCTACAAACTCGTCTACTTCTACCACAATGTGACGGACCCCGCGCTCTACGAGGGAGGTGAGAGATCGCGCCGCGAGAAGGAGGACGCACGGATCCTGTCGCTTCTTTCCTGCTGTGACGCGGTTGTGACGAACTCCCGTTTCACCGCGGACAAGGTGAAGGCGCGTTGCGGGATTGACGCCGTGGCGATCCATCCGGGCGTGGATCTCTCCGTTTTCAAGGCCTCCTCGACGCCAGCCCCCCCGAAGCAGATCATCTCGGTGGGGAGGATTGTGCGCCATAAGGGGATCCTGGAGCTCTTGTCCGCCTTTCCCCTCATCAAAAGGGAATTCCCCCCTGTCAAACTCCGGATCATCGGAAAAAACGAGGGGGACGCCTACTACGCCGCCGCGATGGAAAAGGCGGCCGCGATCGACGGGGTCGAACTTGTCGGGGAGCTTCCCGAAACGCAGTTGGTGCGGGACCTGGCGGGGTCGGCGGTCTTCGTCTCCTGCTCGCTTTTCGAGGGGTTCGGGATGCCGTTTCTCGAAGCCGCCGCCTGCGGGGTTCCCGCGGTGGGGTTCCGCGTGGGGGGGATCCCGGAAGCGGTCGACGATGCGACGACGGGGTTCCTGGTCGAGAAAGGGGATCTCGCGGGCCTGGCGGCCCAGGTCGTGAAGCTCTTGAAGGACGTCAAGCTGCGCCGGCAGATGCGCGAACAGGCTGTCGCCTGGGCGGCGCGCTTCAGCTGGGAAAGCCGCGCGCGGGAGCAGAGGAACCTTTACAAAAAACTCCTCGCCGGCGGATAACGGCCCGCGACGTCCCCTGGCTTCAGGGGCTGGTCGGCCGTCAGGGGGCGCGTTGCCTTCCGTCCGATCAGGCGCTTCAAGTCCCGCGGGAGGAAAGGGGCCTCGGGACGTCGGACGACCAGGGTTGAGGGGCCCAGCGCCCCCCCTTTGGCGACGTCCTGGCCCAGATGGATGCCGCGCCGGATCGCCCGGCGAAGGCCGGGAGGCTCATGAACGATTTTGCCGGGGCGGCCCAGGAAGGTTTCGGCCTGGCGGATCCGGCGGACGAGATCGGCAAACCCTCGGGGGTCCGCGGACAATCGGTGATCGGGACCCGGGAGGGCGGTGTCGAGGGTGAAATGCTTTTCGATCACGCAGGCTCCCGCTAGAACCGCGCGGACCGCCATGTCGATCCCTGTCGTATGGTCAGAGAAGCCTGCGGGAACTCTGTAGCGCTCCTCGAGGAACCGGATCGTCCTTAAGTTGACTTGCTCAGGCAGGGTGGGGTAGTTCGACACGCAGTGGAGGAGGACGATCTGCCGGGCGCCGGCCTGCCGCAGGGCGTCGACCGCCGCGTCGATTTCGCGGACCGTCCCAGCGCCGGTGGAGAGGATCACCGGGCGTTTGAGCTTGGCGACGTGGGTCAGCAGGGGAAGGTGCGTCAGATCTCCCGAACTGATCTTGATCGCCGGGACGCCCAGGCGCACCAAGCGCGAGGCGCTCTCCTCGTCGAACGGGGTTGAGAAGAAGGCGATCTTCTTTCGCCGCGCTTGGGCGAAGAGCTCCTTCTCGCGCGCCGGGGAAAGCGCCGTCTTCTTGAAAAGCTCGAAGTAGGGATGGGAGGGGCTGACCAGGCGTTCCGGGACAAACGACTGGAATTTTACGGCGTCGGCTCCTGAGCGCCGGGCGGCGCTGACGAGTTTTTGCGCCAGACGCGCCGAGCCGTTGTGGTTGATCCCGGCCTCCGCGACGATCCAGCAGGGAGCGCCCGCGCCGATGCGCCGGCCGGCGATGAAGACGGGGGTCATGCCCGGGAGGCTCACAGGGGGGGTAGTGTAGGGAGCCGCTTCGGCTTTTGCTTGGCTTTTGCGGCTGTCGATTTATAATGTTCAATCATTGAACGGTCGTCCCTCCGGGGTCGGCCCAGGGTTTTGAATCGATAGGTTCGATCGATCCGACGGAAAGGAGCGACGGTGGCGGTTCCCTATAGCGGCCGGAAGGTCTTTTTGAACCTCCTGGCGTCCCTGGCGGGCTCGGGGGCGGGCCTGGTGAGCCTGGCCGTCTGCATGCACCTCTTGGGAAGCGAGGGGGTCCGGATCCGCGGGGTGATCGCCTTCTCGGCGGCCCTGGTGGGATTCGCGAGCGTCCTCACCGAGACGGGATTCACGAACGCCCACGTCAAGCGCGTCTCCGAAGGGAAGGACCTCGCCCGCTGCGTGGGGACCTACGGAGCGATCCGGATTTTGCAAAGCCTGCTTTTGGCGTTCATCTTCCTGCCTGTTGTTCTTTCGCCGACCGTTTTCCTTTGGATCGCTGGGGCCTCTTCCTCGGGGGGGTCCGGGGTCGAGCGTACCGTCCTGGGGGTCACGGTCCTGTCGGTCGTCTTGAACCAGATCGGCGACATCTGGCGCCAGACCTACGCCGCCCGCCGCGAGGTGGTCCACCAGCGTTTCCCCATTGTGCTCGGGAACTGGCTCCAGATCCCCGCGGCGGTCTTCGCCTGCGGCGTCCTTCCGGTGAACGAAAAAACCCCTCTTTGGTGGGCCCTGGCGAATCTCGTCACGCCTGTCACGGCGCTCCTCTATTACGCGATCTGGGCCGAGCGCCTTCCGTGGAGCCGCCCCACGCGGGAGAATTTCACGAATTATTCGAAATTTGCCGCGCCGATGACGCTCTCCGGAGCGTTCCTGTCAATCCAGCTCTATCTTGACAAGTGGTTCCTGAAGCGGTGGGTCGGGTACGAAGCGGTGGGGCTGTATGAGCTGGCCCAGAAGGTGGTCCAGACTTTTGACCGGCAGATCCTGGCCCAGATCGGCAACCTCGTTCTTTCCAAGATCTCCCAGCTGCACGCGGCGGGAAAAATCTCAGAAATCCGGGACCTCGTGCGAGCCAGCGAGCGGTATCTGGCATTCCTGGCGGTGCCAGCCTGCGCGGTCATGATCGCGATGCCGGCGGAGATTCTTGCTCTTCTTTATGGGCGTTCGGCGTCGGGCGCGGCCGAGGTGTTTTCGATCTTGGCTGTAGTGGGGTGTTCGGCTTCCTTGAATCGTCCCTATGCGCAGGCGGTAGCTGGCATGGACAGGCCTGTCTATATGCTGTGGCTCGGCGGCGTTATGGCGGCCCTGGATTTCATGTTCAACCTCGTTTTCATTCCGGATCGCCTGGTGGGATTCCCCATGCTGGGGATGGGGGCGTTCGGCGCGGCCCTGTCTACGCTTTTGGCGGCGCTCTTGGGGACGGTGCTCAATCGCTGGATGGCGGTCCGCGTCAGTGGCAGGGGGCTCCTGTCCCTGGCGTTGCTGAGACATCTTCTCTCGGGAGCCATGGGCGCTGCCATCGGGACGCTTGTGGTGGGAGCGGACGTTTGGTGGAGGTGGGCCACCGGGGCCTCACGGAAGATTTTTTCGATGGTGCCTGGGTTGCCAGCGAGCTGGGAGGATCTTTTGGCGGTGCCCGAATTGTGGCAGGTGTTTTTTGGTGGATTTGCCGCGGGGGGGGGATATCTGGCGACGCTCGGTCTCCTGCGAGAGATCACGCGCGAGGACATCGCATTCTTTAGGGAGGCCGCGAGCCTGCGGAAAGCCTTCTCGTCGGTGTCGACCGATCTGAAACGCTGATTATGCGACCGCTTCCCAGAGGGCCCTGCCAACTCGATCCACATCCTCGAAGCGCATCGCGGGAAAGAGTGGCAGGGAGAGCGCTTCCCGGTAGTAGCGGTTCGCTACAGGAAACTCCTGCGGCGCGCCGCCCGTGTGGTAATAAGGCTGGCGTGGAATCGGGCGGTAGTGGACCTGGGTACCGATGCCGCGTTTCTTGAGGTGTTCGACGACCTCGCGGCGTCGCTCGGCCAACGCTCCTTCCAGACGAATCACGAAGAGATGCCAGGCGGACCGCGTGTCGGGCGGTTCCCGCGACGGCAATCGGCATCCGGCGAGGTCCTTCAAGACCTGACCGTATCGTTCAACGAGATCGCGTCGCTTATCAAGGAAACGGTCGAGTTTGGCAAGCTGGCTCACGCCCAGGGCGCATTGGAAATCCGTCAGGCGGTAGTTGAAGCCCAGGTCGACCATTTCCTGGTGCCATGGGCCTTCCAGCGGCATCGTGCGCTCCTCTGCTTGTACGGCCAACCCGTGATGGCGGAACCTCTGGAGCTTGCGGTGCAGATTCTCGTGGGGCGTGAGGACCATCCCCCCTTCTCCAGTGGTGATCGCCTTGACGGGATGGAAGCTCAGCGTCGTGAGATCCACGCCGGGGATGGCGCCGACCTTGTGGTCGCACTGTACGGCGCCAAAGGAGTGGGCAGCGTCTTCGACGAGGTAGAGCTTCTGGTCGTGGGCAATATCCGCTAACCGCGCGAGATCCGCTGGAAGGCCGGTGAAATCCACGGCCAGGATCGCGCGCGTGCGGGGCGTGATGGCTTTCTCGACAAGCGCGGGGTTGAGGTTCAACGTTTTGTCGTCGATATCCACGAAAATGGGCATCGCCCCGACATAGCGCACGGCGTTTGCCGAGGCCACGAACGACAGCGCCGGAACGATCACTTCTTCTCCAGCTTTGAGATTCAGGCATGCGAAGGCGGCGTGCAAGGCCGCCGTCCCGCTGGAGACGGCTGTCGCGAACGCCGCGCCGGTGTAGCGCTCGACAGCGGCCTCGAATGCTTTCACCTGAGGCCCCGTGGTGATCATGCCAGACTTGAGGGCGGCCTCCACGGCGCGCAGGTCATCCGCGTCGATCCAGGGACGGCCGTACGGCAGGAAATCGAGGGCGTCAGGAGACATGAGAGGAACTCCGTCGCTTGATCCAGCGGCGGGCTGGGACCCCTTCTATGGCGAGAAGATCGCCCGGCTCATAACCAGCTTTTCGGAAGGCGGCTTGTGAGGCGGGATTGTCCTGGCGGATGCGGGCTTCCAAGACCGCGTCGGCATCCTCCGCGCGCAGGAGATCATCGGCCAGAGCCAGGAGGCGAACGCCTCGCCCGCCGTAGCGTTTCTCGGGCGCCAGGTTGATACTCACTTCCCAGGCACTGCGGCCGCGCCGGTCTAAGCGGACCATCCCTACCGGTTCGGTCCCTTCCATGGCCACGAAGAGGCGGCAGTCGGAGGAGGCGAGGCGTTCCAGGTACCATGGCCAATGCACCTCCCAGGAGATCGTCGTCGTCTGGAAGGAGGCGGCGCGCGCGACGGGGTCGTTTCGCCAATTCAAGATCATCCGTGCATCCGATTCCTCGCGGTGGGCGGGTCTGAGCACCAGCGCCTCGGGGCCGATGCCGTAGGAACGCACGTGAAAATTCGGGCCATGACGCTTCCGGAGTTTGTCGATCTCGTGGGCGACGCGCGCGGGGTCGCCGGTCATGTTGGCGCCATGGCGTACATAATGGTAAAGCGCCTCTGGGATATGGACGCCCTGGCTCTCCTTCAGCACGCGTGCCAGGAGGTCGTACTCTGCGAACATGAGTTCTTCATCATAAAATCCGACGCGCTCCACGGCGCTCCGACGGTGGAGGAAGCCGGCTGCCGTCCCATCGAATGGGGTCGCGGCAGTCGAGATCCGCCGGCGGTCCTCCCCTCCTGGGCCCTCCTCAAAATAGTCGCAATAGGAAAAGGCGCTTTGAGGATCTTTCTGCAAGGGGGCCGCCAGCGCTGAAAGAAGGCGTGGCTCTGCCCAATCGTCTGCGTCGATGAGGGTGAACGCATCACCTTGGCTTTCGTGCACCGCTGCGTTCAGCGCTGCGATGGCGCCACGGCGCGGGCCTGCGATGAGGCGGATCCGTCCGGCATACTGTGCGAGGACGCGGGGACTCTCGTCGGTTGATCCATCGTCGACGACAATGATCTCGCGGCGCGCGGCGGGGTAGTCCTGATCCAGTGCCGAGGCGATCGCTCGGTTGAGGAAATGCCCGTAGTTCAAATTTCGGATCAAGACGCTCACATTCATGGGCAGGTCACGATGTTGCCTGGTCTTAATGGAAACGGGCGTCATGTCGGGGAGATCCACATGTGGTGTATCCCCTCGTCAAGAGTGACCGTCGGAGCGTAGCCGAGGACACGGCGGGCCTTGCCGATATCTGGAAAACGGCGATAGATCTCCCGAGCTGCACTGCGCTCGGTCTGGTCTAGCGGGACAAAGGCCGGCTTCAACGGCCCATTGGCGCAGAGACGGATTACGCGCTCGGCCAAGTCTCGAATGGCGATCGGTTCCTGGTCGTTCCCGATGTTAAAGATCTCGCTGCTGGCGCGATCGGACAAGAGCGCCAGAATCGCCCCGCGCGCGGCATCTTCCACATGGCAGAAGGCGCGCGTCTGGGAGCCGTCTCCGTAGATGACGGGAGGTTCCTTGCGCCGGACCGCCTCGATGAACTTAGGAACGACGAATTCCGGTTTTTGCCCGCTGCCGTAGACGCTGAAGAAGCGGACGGCGGCGTAATCGAGACCGAACTCTTCCTTGAAAGCTCTCAAGAGCTCTTCGCCGGCGAGCTTCGAGATTGCGTAGTTGGATTTGGGGTTGAGGGGAGAGGTTTCTGAAATCGCTCCTTCGGTGATGTCCCCGTAGACTTCGGAGGAGGAGATGAAAAGGACCTTCTGGATCCTGGCTTTGGCGGCTGCCTCGAGCACGTTTAAGGTTCCTTGGATGTTGACGTAGAGGCATTCCAGCCGGCGCCCCTCGGTGCGGCCGACGCCCACGGCCGCCGCCATGTGCATGACCCTGTCGCAGCCGCGCATCACCTCGACCATGGCATATGGGTCGAGGATGCTGCAAACAGTCGAGGATTCGACCTTGGGGATGCGGTTCGGAACGAGGTCGTACACGCGGACACTGTGTCCTAGATCGATAAGCTGGCGGACGACCACGCGCCCAATGAAACCTGCACCTCCGGTGACCAGAATGCGCATGAAAGCTTTAGTGTAAGAAGCTTTTCTATGGGGTGGAATGGGGGTTTGTAGGCCGCGCACTTTCTGTCGGCCCGTCGGCCGTGGTAGATTGTCCGCTTGTCTCGTCGAGTCGGGCGGGCGTGGGGAGCATGATCTCTGAAAGAAAAATCGTCGCCATCGTCCAAGCCCGGATGGGGTCCACACGGCTTCCAGGAAAGGTTCTGCGGCCCTTGGCCGGGCGCCCTATCTTGGAATGGGTGTTGTCGCGTCTGGCGCGATCCCGCTGGCTTTTTGCTGTCGTCGTGGCGACCACGCGAAAAAGAGAGGATGCTCCGATCGTCGAGACGGCCTGGCGGATGGGGGTGGACGTCTTCCGGGGGTCGGAAGACGACGTCCTGGCCCGTTTTGACGGGGCCGCCCGAAAAAGCGGCGCCGAGACGATCGTCCGGATCACGGCGGACTGCCCCCTGATCGATTCGGTCCTGATCGATCGAATGCTGGCGCGTTTCCTGAAGGCCGACAGGTGGGATTACTACTCGAACGTGGTGCGCCGAGCGTTCCCGCGGGGAGTGGACGCCGAGATCATGACCGCCGCCGCCTTGCGCCGGGCGGCGCGCGAAGCGCGCCTCCCCCATGAGCGGGAGCACGTGACCCCTTATCTTTATCAGCATCCCGAGCTGTTTCGGATCGGCAGTTACGGGCCTCGCGGGGATTTTTCCGGCCACCGATGGGTGGTGGACACCCTCGAGGATGCTCTTCTCCTTGAAAAGATCTTCGGAGCGTTGGGAGAACGCGCGGCGACGGCTGGCTGGCGGGAGGTTCTCGCACTTCTGACGGCACATCCCGAATGGGTGGCGATCAACGCGCACGTCCGGCAGAAGCCGCTCCCGCTTCCGGGGAGATCTCGGAAGAAGAGCTGATGGGAACAGTCCTGTTTTTCAAGGAAAATCGTGAGAGAGATGGTCGACGAATTTTCGGCGTTGCAAAGGCGTTATGGGAATCGCGGCGCTTTAGCTGGCCGGCGCGGCGCCTTCCATCCGGCCGTCGAAGCGTATGTGATGCCGCGTCTGAAGTGGCTCGCTCAGCATGTCCCGTTGTCCGGGAAAACCTCAGTTCTGGACGTCGGATCCGGCGAGGGGCGCTTCGCGGCGCACCTGGAGCGGCTGTGCAACGTCGTCGCGGTCGACTTCTCCGAGGCCCAGCTCGCGCGGAACCCGGTCTCCAAGCGCATCCGAGGGGACGTACGGCGTCTGCATTTCGGGAACGGAGTGTTCGATCTCGCTTTCGCTCACGCCCTTCTTCATCATGTAGAGGATCCTGGGGGGGGCGTTGCGGAGATGGCGCGAGTCTACCGGCGGTGGGTTGTCTTGTGCGAACCGAACCGCGCCAATCCCATGATGTGGGCCTTTTACGCTATGATCCCGGCCGAGCGCAAGCTCCTGGGTCTGTCGAAAAGGCATTTAGCCGGATGGCTGCATCAGGCAGGCCTGCGCGTCGTCGCAAGCCGCACGGCTGGGTTCGTGTCGGCAAACTGGACGCCGACATGGCTTCTGCCCGTTCTGCGGTCTCTGGAGGGGGCCTGGCCGTTGGGAGTCACGCATATGCTGATCGCCGAAAAGGGTTGACGGGCACGGCTGGGAAGGCCGATTGGAAACGTATCCTGTGAATCTCTCGATCATCATACCAGCGTTCAATGAGGAGAAAGGGATCGTTCCGGTCGTGACGGAGCTGCGCCAGGTCCTTGCCGGCGCCGGGATGTCTGCCGAAATCCTCGTCGTGAACGATGGTTCCACGGACGGGACGTCCGATGCCCTGACGTCCTCCGGGCTCAACGTGAAGATCATTAAAAACGACCAAAACCTCGGTTACGGCGCGTCCCTGCGTCGTGGGATCGCTGCTGCCTCGGGGGACTGGATTTTGATCACGGACGCCGACGGGACCTATCCCGCCGCCGCCATTGGCGAGCTTGTCGCGCGAGCGCGGGGAGGGGATTCTGCAATGGTGGTG
>SBBH01000247.1 GCA_005239795.1 Planctomycetales bacterium | reverse complement strand
TCTTCCGCTTCTGGCTCATCCCTTCTCCTCCCGTCTCCTGGACCCAGATCTTGCCACAATTCTTGGCTTACCGACCTGTCCAAAAAACGGGGGGAACTTTAGGGACACAGGTCAACACGGTCGCCACATCGACCTCATGGGTCTCCAACCTCGAGCCTATCAAAAAGGGGGGCCTGGGGCATTGCCACGCGTTCCAGCCGGCTGACGGCGTCGTATTGTATTATGCCGCGAACGATTTCGGCGGGATGTACCTCGGACACCAGGTTGCGCCGAAGCGGCCCGTTCTCGAGACGTCCCTTTCGGGCCCGGGACGGCGTCTCAAGTGCACTCTTACCGGCGGGCTCCCGAACGGCTATTTTCAGATCGTGTACGGGAAAAAGGGAGCGAACGAGATGGTCTATCCGGATCTCTTCCCCGGCTTTTTGTTCCTGAGCCACCTTCAGCTTCCCTTAAAGAATCTCTCTCCCGTCGTGCCGCTTGACGCCAACGGGAATGGCCAGGTGACGGTTCTGTTGCCTCCCGGAGCTTCTGCGAGCCTGGGGAGCTCCCAGACGATCGGCCTGCAGGGTCTGGTCTTCAAGACAGATGGGGCGACGGTGTTGGGGGGGACTGAGACGAAATAGACGAACGCTAGGGAACGTCATGCGCGCGCGATCGGCGATCCTTCTTATGGCAGTCTGCACGGCTGGGAGCCGCCGCTCATTTGGATGGATTGGTCGTTCTTTCTTCCTTCGACGAGATGAGGTTTTTCGACCGTCTCCTTCCGGATCCCGACATCCAGGCGCTCTATGACCTGGGGCGGCTCGTCAAGTCCGGAACCTATCTCTCCCCGGTCTATGGGTTCGAGGAACCAGTCCGCCCCGATCTTGTTCAATGGACGGGGATCATCCCGCCGGATGTGCCGTTTGACCCGTTCGCGGTGCGCGTGATCGGGTACGAGACGCCGGCCAGCGCCGCCTCTCCCGTCGTCGCCTGGACCAAGCTTCTGGGGCCCTCAGGCCGGATCGAATCGCTTCGCGACGCTCCCGGCTACAAGCCGGTGCGGTCGATCCGCTACACAAAAGAAGGGGTCAAGTCTCGTTTATAATATTTAAGAAGTGTAGCTCATCTCACCACATCACCGCACCAAATATTATAAAATAGATTTGACCCCTTTTTTATTCATAGTCCAGACCATTGACCTCTGGTACAAAAAACGGGGGGGCCCGAAGTCTGGGTCTGTCTTGCGACCCAACGAGGGCCACGCGACGCCGAAGACGACCACCGATACGCGAAATGGTGGGCGATGCAGGGTTTGAACCTGCGACCCCGGCCTTGTAAGGGCCGTGCTCTGCCGCTGAGCTAATCGCCCTAAAGAACGGAATGCGGAACGCGAAACGCGGAATGCGCCAGCACCACTTCTGTCTGGCGCATTTCGCATGACGCATTTCGCATTTCGATCTTTACTTTAGTATTTCCTTGATCTCGTTGTCGGTCAGGACGCGGTCCGAGCGCTTCGCGGCGGCGAAGACCGTGTCGATCCGCTGGGGCGTCGGCTCGAGCCCCTCTTTTTCCAGCCACCAGATCACGTTCGATTTGCCGCACATGGGGCCGACGCGGATCTTCTGCTCAAAGCCGAACTCGTCCGCGGGGACGCCGGAATAGACGCGGTTGGCGAGCCACGCGTCCCCTTTTTTGAACGCCTTGATGACGGCGGCGGCATGGACGCCGGTCCCCGTCTCGAAGGCATCCTCCCCGACGACGGGGTAGTTCTTCGGGATCGGGACTTTGCACGCCTGGGAAACCGCGCGGCAATAGTCGGCGAGCTTCTGGAGGTCGTTCGTGATCCAGCCCAGGAGTTTCAGGTTCACGAGGAGCTGGTCCATCGGGGTGTTCCCCACGCGCTCGCCGATCCCCAGCCCCGTCCCGTGGACGCAGTCGGCGCCCGCCTCGATTGCGGCGATCGAGTTGATGACCCCGAGCCCGCGATCCTGGTGGCCGTGCCATTCGATGCGGACCTTTTGGCGGGTTTCGGCGACGACTTCTTGGACGAAGCGGATCAGGGCCCGTACGCCGTCGGGGACGCCGTGCCCCACGGTGTCGCAGACGCAGATCGTGCGCGCGCCGCTTTCGATCGCCGCGGTATAGAGGGCGCGGATCGTCTCGGGGTCGGCGCGGATCGTGTCTTCGGTCACGTACATGACGGAGAGATTGTGCTTCACGGCGAAGCTCACCGCCTCGCGCGTGTGCGCGAGCATCCGACTCAAGTCCCAGTCCTCCGCGTAGCGGCGGATGGGGCTCGAGCCGATGAAGACGTCGGAGCGGATCGGGACACCCGCCTTCTGGGAGATCTCGACCACCGGCTCGATGTCGGCGATCACGGTGCGCCCCGCGCAGCAGAGCGCAATCTTCATCTTGGCGCTCACCTTTTCCTGGGCCAGGCGCAGGACGTTCGCCTGTACGTGCGGCCCGGCGCCCGGCAGGCCGATGTCGGCGATGTCGATCCCCAATGCATCCATCAGGTGAAAAATCCGGATCTTGTCCTCGATCGAGGGGTTGGTCACAGACGGCGACTGCAGGCCGTCGCGAAGCGACTCGTCGTCAAAGAAGATCTTTTGCGTAGGTTTTTTTGAGCCGCCGTCCTGGACGTTCCAGTCGTAGATCAGTTTTTCGCGGTCGACGGGAGCGGACATGACAGCATTATAGGTCGTCATGCGTCATGGGCGCGAGTTTCCCCAGTTTGTGCACAGATCCCTGCTCATGCCAAAGTGGCGTGATTCTATACCGGCTGGTTCCATAATAGGAGAAACCTTCCAGCCTA
>SBBH01000077.1 GCA_005239795.1 Planctomycetales bacterium | reverse complement strand
TCGGCGAGCTTTCCGGGCGGGGGCGGGGTCTTGCCGTCGTGGGAATACCCCCAGGCGGCGAGGTTCCCAATCCAGGCGGGGCGCCCCTGCCGCCAGGGGCTCACGATCAGGACCAGACGCTCTTTGGGGCGTGTGCAGGCGACATAGAAAAGCCGCAGCGACTCCGCCTGGGCATGCAAGGGTTCGTGCAGGTGCGTCAGGAGCCCTCCCGAGTTCAAAAAGCCGGCCTCTTTCTCCTCGATCTGAGCGCACAAGACCGGCGGGCCGCCGCCGAGATGCCGCCGAGCAATCCGGATGGCGGCGCCGGGGGGTTTTTTATGGCCACGGCTCAAGTCGGGCAGGATCACCGTGTCGAACTCCAATCCCTTCGCCTTGTGCACGGTGAGGATCCGGACGGCGTCCGTCTTCTCGTCGGCCAAGGGGCTTTCCCCTTTTTGGTTCTCTTCCTCGGCGAGCCTGAGCTCCAGTGCTTCAAGCGTCTCGCGCAAGGAGAGCCCTTCGACAAGGGCGAGGCGGCAGGCGTCGTCGGCCAGGCGCAGGAGATTCGCGACGCGCTGGGGCCCTTCGTGCGCGACCGAATTCAACTCCACGAGACGGAGCCTCGCCACCGCCTCCCGCAGGGCCCGGTCCGCGGGGAGGGGGGCCAGCTCCGCGTGCATCTCCCTCAGGAAGGAAAGCGCTTCGGCGACGTTCGGGCAGGTCTTGGCGTCCGCCTTGGAAAAAAGCGTCCACCCCGCGCCGGAACCGCCGTGGCGGGCGAGCTCTCTGTCGTCGATGGCGCCGAAATTGGAACGAAGCAGGGCGAGCACCGCCGTCTCGTCGCCAGGATCGGCCAGAACCGCCAGGAGCGACAGAAGCAACCGCACTTCCGTTTTTTCGCCGAAACTCTTTCCCCCTTCGATGACGAAGGGGATCCCCTGCTCACGCAAGGGGCGGGCGTAGAGCGTCACGTCGCTCATCGCCGCGAGGAGGATGGCGAAATCCTTGAACGGTTTCCCGTGCGCGCGGTGCTGGGCTCCGATCCAGGCGGCGATCATTTCTCCTTCGCGTTTCCGGGCCGGCGTCGCCGAGAGCGGTTTGCCGTCGTCGCCGGCCGGCATCGACCAGATCACGACGCGCGGCGGGGCGTCAGGGGATTTTCGAGGGTCGGCGTGGATCGGGGTGTAGGAGGGTTGGACCTGGGATTCGATCATGCGCGTCGCGAAGAGGCGGTTCAACGGAGAGAGGATCCCGGGGACGCTCCGGAAATTTCGCGTGAGGCGTTTTTCGACGCCCCCCTGCGCGAAGATCGCTTCCTGGGCGCGCCTGAACGCCTCGATGTCGGCCCCTCTGAAGCGGTAGATTGACTGTTTCGGGTCCCCAACGATAAAAAGCTTCCCGGGGGCGAGTTTCACCTCCCACGGATCGGCGGAGGCGTCCTTCTCGCATTCGGCCAGGAGGAACACGATCTCGTATTGCAGGGGATCGGTGTCCTGGAATTCGTCGACGAGGATTTTTTGGAAACGCCGTTTTTCGGCGGCGCGCACCTCCTTGTGCGCCAGGAGCAGATCGCGTCCCAGGATCAGGAGATCGTCGAAAGAGACGAACCCTTGGGCGCGGTAGGAAGTCAAAAACCGCTCTGTCCATGGCGCGAGGAGCGCCAGCGTCCGATCCCAGAGCACGTCGTCGACGGCCGGGAGATATTCTTGCAGGGTTTGGGCCTCGTCGAGAAGCAATTGCATCTCCTCCTGAACAGGAAGAGGGAGTTTTTTGCCGGGTCCGGGGACGCCTGCCAGATCTGTCCAGATCCAGAACGGTTCGGGGCGCCGTTCCCATCCCTCGCGTCCAGCCAGCTCCAGCCGCTTGCAAGCCGTGGCAAGGTAGTCGATCGCGCTCGGGTTGGCTTGTTTTAGGTCCGGCCCGGCGAGGAATCCCTCGATGCGTTCGCGGACGGCGCCGATGTGACGGCAGAGAGCGTCACGCGCCTCCCCTGTGTGCGCGCCGGAAGGCCCGGCCTGAGCCGGCGCCCCGCAGGCTGAGAGCTCCCGCGCGATTTTCTCGAGGAGCCCGATGGGGAGCCGTGCGAGAACCTCCTCCCAGAGAGGCGTGCGCGACCCTCCGGGACCCAGTTCCTCGGCGAGCCACGCGTTCCACGTTTCCCGGAAGACGGCGAGCCTCCCGCTTCCCTCATCAATGCGAAATCGCGGGTCGACGCGGGCCTGGCGAGGATGCCGGCGCAGGATCTCGGCGCACAAACTGTGGATGGTCGAGACCATCGTGCGGTCTAGCTCCTCGATCGCGTCGGCGGCGCGCTCGGCGATCGCCGGGTCGGAAATCCCTCGAGCGCGGGCATGGTCCAAGGCGCGCACGCTTTCGCGGGGGGGCTCGCCGCCGGCGGGCTCTTTCCCCAGCGCCAGGAGCCGCAGGGATTCGAGTCCCCGCGCGAGCCGATCCCTCATCTCGGCGGCAGCCTTTTCGGTGTAGGTGATCGCCAACAGTTCCGAGAGGCGCATGGTTTCGGAAATCGCCGCATTCAACATGCGCTCCACCAGGAGCGTCGTCTTCCCCGTTCCGGCGCCGGCTGTGACAACGATGTTCCTGGAGAAATCGGTCGCCGCCTGGCGCCGCTCAGAGGCATCGTCCGGGACGGCCATGGGGGCGGTTTTCATTTTTTGGCTCTGGGGGCGAGCGCGGGGTTTTTTGCCGAAGGGCGTTTGAGGTCCCAGTAGGAAGCGTAGCCGGTAGCCGTCGCGACGCGCTCGACGCTGGGGGGATGCGAGCGGCGGCAGGCGGGCTCATAGTCGCACCAGCTGCAATGGCGGTCCGGGTTCATGGGAAAAGTCCCTTCGCGCGCCAGGCGGTCGAGCGTTGAGAGCGCCTTCCCGAGAGCCGCGAGCGTCTTCTCGTCCTGAGGGTCGACATCGAGGAAGGCGACGCTGCGGGGGTTTTCTTCTGTTGGGTTCGGATAGGGATGCGCGGGGCCGACCCCGAGGATCCCCGGAGGGAGGATCCGGCGGCTCGGGAAGGCTGCCTGTGCGAGAAAGAAATAGAGCGGCAACTGCATCTCCTTCCCCTTCCGGAGGTCGCCCAGCTTTGTGAGCTCCTGGATCCGGCGCCCCGTCTTGTAGTCGAACAGTTGGAGCGACCCGTCCTCGTGTTCGTCGATCCGGTCGAGCTTTCCTTTGAGCGCGATCCGTTGAGGACCCGACGGGGTGGGAATCTCCGTTTCCCGCGAGAGCTCTTCTTCCTCGAAGCGGGGAACGGCATGCGTTGCCGCCAGGCGCTCAAGATCCCACCGCACGAACGCCCCGACGGCCGCCAGCCACGTTCCCCGGTACCACCGCCAGTAGACGGGGAAACGCGCCGCGATTCCTGACAGGCGTTTTCCCAAATGAGCATCGAACGCTTCCGGGAGGAAGCGGGCCGCCAGGCGCCAAACATCAGCGACGCCTCGCACGGGGAAAGCGTTTTGGGCAGCCAGGTGCCCGTAGAGCCAAGCCAAGGCGTCATGGGTCCCGGTTCCCGCCTCGTCGGCGGGAAGAAAGTCGTCCGGGTCGGCGGCGGACTCCGGAAGATTGAGGACGTAGCGGAAAAAATATTTCAGAGGGCAGGAGCCGAGCTCTTTGGCGCGGCTGGCCGTCAGGGCGCGCGGGGGGCCAGGGGGGGCTCCCGTCTCGCCGTCGTAGCGCAGATCCTGCGGGCTCCATTGGCCGACCGCCTCGGCATGCGAGAGACTCCGCAGAAAGAGGGGAGTCGCCAGATCCAGGCGCCCGGCGAGTGCTGTCACGCGGCGGGGGGCGTCGGGGGCATCGGCGGCGATCAGCGCCGCCTCGCTTTCGGTCGTGAGCCCGGGCCTCTCGGCAGCCTCGGCGGCTTGGCGCGCAGGATCGGTGGGGATGACGAGCGCCTTGTCGAGGAGGCGCTCGGATTCCGGCTGGCCGCAGGAGACCCGCGCGATCTCCCGCAGGAGCGTCGCCGGCGCCCGGGCCCGTCCCGCGTCGTCGGCGCGCGGGATGACGAGAGTCGGGGGGCTTTTCGAGGAAGAAAGCGTCAGAGCCAGGAGGAGGCGCTCCTCTTCGCGGGCCTGTTCCTCGCTTGGAAGCCAGACATCGAGCGTTTCGGCAAGCCGACGCCGGAGAGTGTCGGAGAGGAACGGGTCCGGGTGCGTCCGGCGCGGCCACTGGTTGCTTGAGAGCCCGAGGAGGATGAGGCGGTCGAAGAGGAGCCCCCGCGCCTGCATGACGTCGAGAACCGCCACCCCTTCGCGGTCGAGGGGGGAGGCGGGTTCTTGCGCCGCGGCCAGCGCCCGCGCCAGATGCGCGCGGGCCTCGGCGGGGGAGACGGCGCGGTTTTTTTTGTCTTTCGCGACGTCAGCCAGAGCCGTCACGGAACGGATCTTCATGAGGATCGTTCCGGTCGGCCCCTCTGCGCCGGCGTCGGGGATCCAGCGGGACGACAAGTCCTCCAAAAACGCCGCGTGTGCCTCCCAGGTGTGGCAGGCTTGCCAGAGTGCTCTCTCCTGGTCGAGGCGCCGCGCGATCTCGGCCAGTATTTTGGCGTCGCGTCGCAGGTCGTAGGAGGTGTGGTGCTCGTCTTCCTGACGAGCGGTCCATCCCGGGAGGCGTTCCGTCCAGTCGGCAAGGTCCCCAGAGATCCGGGCCTCGCACGCGGCGCGGTCGAGGCGAGAAAGGGACAAGGGATTGGGAAACGCGAGGTCCGCAGGGCGGGCGCCTGCCGCCAGCGCCGCAAAAAGCGGCGTGCGCGCGAGATCCTTTTCGAGCGTTTCCAAAAGCCGCAAAAAGGCCTGGGTCTGGGGAGCAGAGGCCAGCGGCCGGCTCCAGGACGTGTGGAAGGGAACGCCGAAGGCGCCGAAGACCGTTTCCAGGAGTGGACCGTACATCTCGAGCGACCGCGCGATGACGCCGATACGCGAAAGGGGAACTCCTTCTCGGTGCAGGGTCAGGCATTTTCGGGCGGCAAACGTGATCTCCGCCCGGGCGCCGGCCACCGTCGCAACCTCGGGCCAAGATCTTTCCGGGAGCGCTTGAGGAGCAGCGGTTTCGTCGTAGAGGGCCGAAAAGCGCTCGCCAAGCCAGGAGTCCGAAGAACATGAAAATGTTTCCTTCTCGGCCAGGCGCGCCAGAGGCGTCTCCAGAAAGTGTTCCGTGTAGCGCGCGGCAGGCCCTTTTGACACGCCGGGGATCAGGAGCGTGAGGGGCGCCGACTTTCCCGCGGCCGCGAGGAGATCCAGGTGGACCTGCACGAGATCGTAGGCGCCGTAATGGAGGAGCGCGGCCGCGTGCGCCAAGAGGGGGGCCCCGGGGGCGGCCTCGGCGGCGCGGCGCGCCAGACCTGCCGCGTCGGTGAGGTTGTGCCGCGTTTCGAGGACACCGATCGCCTTTTCGTAGGCGCGGTAGATGCCGGCGAGTTCATCCCCTTTGAGGACAGGCGCCGCGGCGGCCGCGTCGATATTCGCTTCGCGGAGGTGGGTCAAGGTGTCGCGAAGCGACGCGAGCGCTCCCGGATAGGATCTTGCGTAGCGCACGAGAAGGCCGGGGCGGGGGAGAGAGGCGAGAGTCTCTGACAAGAGCCCGCCCAAGAGCGCCTCATCCGCCACGCCAGGCGCCGCGCTTCCGGCCGAACGGAGGATTTCCTGGGCGAGCTGGCGATGGTTCAAGAGGCCGAGGTTCAGGAACGCCTGGCCGTTCTCGAGGAGGGCGCGCCGGATCCGCCAGAGGAGGCGGTTCGTGGGGGCGACGACCAGGACCGGCGTGAGGGGGTCGGCTTTCTTTGCCGCGCCGATCCGATTCAAAAGTTCCGCTTCCAGGGCGAAGAAATCGGGAGCTGTTAGGAGCGTCGACTTCACGGAGGGATTGTAATTGAATTTATCGTGAACCTGAGGCTTATGCGGCGGTTAGATAAGTTGGCATGAAACAGATTCTCCCTTTTGTCTTCGTTGTCCTTGCGTGCGCGGCGTCGGCTGAGGGTTTGGCCGATCAAGAATTGGCCGCGCGGATCGCCCTTCTCGGGGACTCTTCTCTAGGAGTTCGTCAGGAGGCCGAAAAACGTTTGATGGAAGACGAGTCGGTTTCTGCGGCCCAAATCAGGGGGGTCTTGGAGCAGAACGGCGATCTGGAGATCAAGGAGCGTCTCGCCCGGATCTTGGAGATCAAGCGCCACCCGCCGATCTTGGTGGAGTTCCTGTACAGGGAGGGGTGTCTTCACGGGAGAACGATAGATCCTGACCGGCCATCCAAGCGGGGCGAAGAGGATGTTCTGTTTTTAGGGCAAACCCTTATCCACGATGGTCGAAGCGGGAATGAAGGTGAACAAGCGCCTCGGGAGTCGTTCCATGCGGCGGACGATCAGCGGAAAGAAGAAGGGGAGCCGGGGGCCTGCCAGGTTGTCGGGTTCGACAGGTCCGGAAAATTCGTCGACCCGATCGATCCGTGCATGGTGCAGAGGGTGAGGCTCGCGGTGATGGAGACGCGCGAGGAGGACCGCCACCTCTTGCTCCCCGGCTGTACGGCTTCAATTTCAAGTATGACGGCCACAGCTGAGACAGCCCGATCGATCAAAGGGCAAGTCTTGATATTTTTATCTCAGATATGGGAGTGGGAAAATTGTGTCCGCGTTTGGAAAAGGACCCTGTCATTGTCTGTTGCAGGGGTCTTCTCATGAGGTTTCAGCGGCTGACCGCTCACGAGGCTGCGCGCCTCCTGCCTTTGCGCCGGGATCCGGTCTACTGGGGGAAACGGACGAAGGAGATCGCCGCCGAGGCCGTGGACGCCTACAAGGAAGGGAAATTGCCGCAACCCGAGGAGCTTGTTACCGCGGTCCTCGTCCTGCGCGATCCGTTTCTCCTGGAGGATGTGCGCCGGAACGCCCTGGCGCTTTCCAATGAACCTCTGGGCGATAAGATCAGGGAGCTGTTGGGTCGCCTGACGGCAGAGGAAGAGTAGAGCCTCCGGCAGCCTCGCTTCTCCGTTTCCCGCTGCCCCGTTACAATCGCCTCTTCCATGGCGTACGACTTCAAAGCGATCGAGGCGAAGTGGCAGGAGCGCTGGGAGAAGGCGCGGCTTCACACGCCCGACCTCGCTGGCGCCCGAAACCCTTACTACAACCTGATGATGTTCCCGTACCCCTCCGCGGAGGGGCTCCACATCGGCAACCTCTATTCATTCATTAGCGTGGACTGCCACGGCCGGTACATGCGCCAAAAAGGGTTCGACGTCTTCGAGCCGATCGGGTTCGACGCCTTCGGGATGCACAGCGAGAATCATGCCCTGAAGACCGGCCAGCATCCGCGCGTTTTGACCCCGAAGTGCATTGCGAATTTCACGAGACAACTTAAAAGCGCGGCTTTGATGCTTGACTGGACACGTGCGGTCGACACGACCGACCCGGAGTACTATCGCTGGACGCAGTGGATTTTCTTGAAACTGTATGAAAAGGGGCTGGCCTACGAAAAGGAAGCTCCCGTCACCTGGTGTCCAGCGTGCCAGACGGTCCTGGCCGACGAGCAGGCTGAAGGGGGGGTCTGCGAGCGCTGTGAGACGCCTGTCGAGAAGCGGAATCTCCGACAGTGGTTTTTCAAGATCACCGCTTATGCGGAAAAACTGCTTTCGGGCCTGGACGGGATCGACTGGTCGGAGATCACCAAATCCGCGCAGAGGAACTGGATCGGAAAATCGGAGGGGGCCGAGGTTCTGTTCGAGACGCCCGCGGGCCCCCTGACGGTCTTTACGACGCGCCCCGACACGCTGTTCGGGGCTACCTACATGGTTCTGGCGCCGGAGCATCCGCTCGCGGGGAAGCTGGCGACGCCTGAACAGAAGACCGCTGTCGCCGAATATGCCAAACGCGCCGCGGCGATGTCGGCCTTGGAGCGTGAAAAGGGGGACCGGAAGAAAACAGGTGTCGACACGGGCGCTTTGGCCGTGAACCCCGTGACTGGCCAGAAGATACCGATCTGGGTGGCCGACTATGTCCTGTCCGGCTACGGTACCGGCGCCATCATGGCGGTTCCGGCGCATGACGAGCGCGATCACGAATTTGCCAAGGCGTTCGGTCTGCCGATTGTCGAGGTGATCCAGCCCGAGAAGAACGTCCCAGGGTGCTATTCGGGTGAAGGCACAATGATCCATTCGGGCTCTTATGACGGCCTTTCCTCGATCGAGGCACGCAAAAGGATCGTCGCCGATCTCGAAAAGAAGGGGCTCGCGAAGTTCCGCGTCCATTACCGCCTGCGCGACTGGTGCATCTCGCGCCAACGCTACTGGGGGCCGCCGATCCCGGCGGTGCGGTGCGCCAAGTGCGGCACGGTGGCTGTCCCCGAGAAAGATCTGCCCGTACGGCTTCCGGAGATGCCTGACATACGCCCCGACGGCTCCGGGAAATCCCCCCTGGCGCGTTTGCAGGCGTTCGTGAAGACCGTCTGCCCGAAGTGCAAAGGGACCGCCGAACGGGAGACGGACGTCTCCGACAATTTTTTTGATTCAGCGTGGTACTTCCTGCGGTATCTCTCGCCTGCGGACACCGAACGGATCTTCGATCCGGCGCTCGCGCAAAAATGGCTCCCCGTCGACCACTACATCGGCGGAAACGAGCATGCCGTGTTGCACCTCATGTATGTGCGGTTCCTGACGATGGCCTTGAAGGAGATCGGAGTTTTGCATTTCGACAACCCGTTCAAGCGGTTCCGCGTCAACGGCATGATCACGCGCGACGGCGCCAAGATGTCCAAATCCAAAGGGAATGTCGTCTCCCCAGACGAGTACGTCGACAAATACGGCGCGGACGTCTTGAGGACCTATCTCATGTTCATGGGACCGGTGGCCGACGGCGGGGATTTCTCGGATCGGTCGATCCATGGCGTCGCGAAATTCCTCGAGCGCGTCCATCGGATCTTTACGGAAAAACCGATCGTCGACCGCCCGGTGGTGGGGGACGCCCGGACCCTGATGCACCGATCGATGAAGAGGGTCGAAGAGGGGTTCGAGCGCCTTTCCTACAACGTCTCGATCGCCCAGCTCATGGAGTGGGCCAACGACCTGGCCGACTGGACGAAGATCACGCGGGAGGAGCTTTCGGTTTTCGCGCGCCTCCTCGCCTCCTTCGCGCCTCACCTGGCCGACGAGCTTTACGAGAAGGTCGGCGACGCAAAATTCGTCCTACAGGCGCCTTGGCCGGCGTGGGATCCCAAGCTGGCGGTGGGGGACACCGTCGAGATCGCCGTCCAGGTGAACGGAAAACTCCGGGGGACAGTGTCGATCCCCGCAGAGGCGGACGAAGCCGCCGCTTTTTCGGCCGCAAGAGGGCTTCCCAAGGTCGCCGAGGTTTTAGCCGGCGCTCCCCTGAAGAAGCAGGTCTACGTCAAAGGTCGGCTCGTCAATTTCGTATCAGGGTGACGGTGAGGCGCTCGCCCCCGCGCAGGATCGTTACGGGGACCTCGGCTCCCGGGGGATAGCCTTCCCAGAGGGCCATCAGGAATTGGAGGTCGCTCATCCGTTCCGATGAGCCGTCGAGCGCGACCACCACGTCGCCCCCCTGAAGCCCAGTCCGGGCGATCCCGGAGGTGCGAAGGCGCAGGGCGAGGGCGCCGTCGGGAATCCCCAATTTCTCACGCTCTTCGGGCTCGAGCTCATGAAGCGACGGAAATCCGAACCGGCCGCGCAACGCGCCCTGCAACGCGGGGAGCATCTTCTTGGACGACTCGCGCCATGAAATGTCCGTCTTTTTCCATCGCCCCGAGAGGGGGATGGCGACGGTCATCTTGGCGTCTCCCCGCCGGACCCCGAGTTGAAGAGTGGTTGAGGTCGGGGCCCTCCAGAGCGCCCACTGGATGTCCGCCAGGGAAAGAATCGGCTGGCCGCTGACTTCCTCGATATCGTCCCCGGGCTGGATTCCAGCCCCCTCGGCGGGGGATCCGGAGATGGTCGATTTCACACGGGTCCCGTCGGCCGTGTCGATCCGGAGGCCAATGTTTTCGGGGAGGGGGTAGCCCCAGAGGAACTCGGCGGGGAGCGGCTCGTCCTTTTTCTGGACCTTCTTCTGTATGCTCTCCCAATAGGTATGGCAGTGTAGGCACAAGCTGGCGCCCCCCCTTCTGATCGACGCAGAGGTTGTCTCTAGAACCTTCCACGCCTCTGGATAATCTTTCCAGACGAGAGGGCTGCTCTGCTTGTCCTTGAGGGAATCCCGGTTGGCAGGATATCCCCTGTGGATCTCCAGGGCGCGCGCCATTGCCTTCTCAAGCGAGGAGAGGGAGAGGAGTCGCTCGGCTTCCTTCAGACCCCCGTTGCGGGAGCCGTAGCGGCCGTAGAGGGTTCCGTCGGCGTTCATGAAAAAAATGGCCAGTGACATGTCGTAATCGAACTGCCAGAGAGATGGAGGGAGATCCTCCATCCTCGTCAGGCGCAGGCAGACGAACCCCTTCGCCAGTTCCCCGATCCGATCCGGAAGACGAGCCACCTGCTCGTCGAAACCCCTACAGGCTACTCAGGGATTTCAGCGAAGGATCAGAAAGAGGGGCTTCCCCTCCTGACGGGCCCGCTCTACGGCGGCCGGCAGGGTGTTCGACCAGCTTTGAGCAGACGGTTGCGGGGAAGCCGCCAGCGGCCTTTCCACCACGAGTGCGAGCCCTGCCAGGATTCCTGCCGCCGCGCATCCCATCACCATGAATCGGCGCATGCCAACGCTCCTTCCTTTCCTTATGTTGAACAGTTCAATATGTTGAACAGTTCAATCCTGCGGAGGTTGACACAGAAATTTATTTTTCAGGGGGTGGGCACTCGATACGCCTGGCTGTCTGCTTCCATTCGTTTACACTAGTGTCTCACGGGGAGCTTGAGAAGAAATGCCTCCCGAAGGGAGGCGGCGCCGGAATGGTCCTTGGCAGCAAAAGAGTTACATCCGGCGCCTCGGCCTTCGGCCGATTTCTTCTCAAGCTCGGGGCGTAGCGCAGTCCGGCTAGCGCGTCTGCTTTGGGAGCAGAAGGTCGGCGGTTCGAATCCGCCCGCCCCGATTTTTTGCCCGCGGTCCGTTCCGGACACATGGGTAACAGTTTGTACCGGACACATAGGTTACAGGACCTTTGGGCCGAAGGGGTTGTCCAAAGGTTCCAAACGCTTGGCC
>SBBH01000093.1 GCA_005239795.1 Planctomycetales bacterium | reverse complement strand
TTGTGTTTTTTTGTCCGGGAGAACTGCCTGGTACGGCGGCCGCTCGCGACCCGCGGCGGGAGCGTTCGACGAGGCGTGCCCGCCTCCACTTCGTTCCGGCGGGTCCGCCGGAGCTTCCCATGCGGCTTTGCCGCATGGGCGTAGGCGGATGAGGCCGGTCGCGGTGCGGTTTGGCATCGAAGGAGATATTCCTCACCAGCTCCACCGCGACCGTCGCCGAACTCGAGTGAGGCATGGGTTGAGGAGTCGTTTCCATGCCGAACGTCCTCGGCCCGCCTTCGCACCGTTGGTGCTCCGGCGGGTCCGCCGTCGCGCGAAGCGCATAGGCGGAAGAACGCGACCGCCGAAAGGGCCGCAAACAGAGCGGCCGCCTGAAGAGTGTTTTGGGTGAAAGTGTTCCCGGCGACCGCGAGGCGACGGATGCCGCTAACCGCGACCGCCGAAAGGGCCGCGATAAGAGCGGCCGTCCGAAAAAATCAGCGATTCAGCCGATTTGAGACGAGATCGTCCACCACAGCCGGGTCCGCCAGCGTGGTGACATCGCCCAGATTCTCGTAATCGTTGGCGGCGATCTTCCGGAGGATCCGGCGCATAATCTTGCCGGAGCGGGTCTTTGGGAGCCCCGGCGCGATCTGCACGAAATCAGGGGCTGCGAACGCTCCGATCGATTTACGCACATGGCTGACGAACCCCTTGGGGAGATCCGGCGCCGCGGCGACCCCCACCTTCAGGGTCACGAAGGCGTAGATCCCCTGCCCCTTGACCGGATGAGGGAACCCCACCACCGCCGCCTCGGCCACCGCCCCGTGCGCGACAAGGGCGCTTTCGACCTCGGCTGTCCCCAGACGGTGCCCGGCCACGTTGATGACGTCGTCAACGCGCCCCGTGATCCAGTAGTCGCCGTCGGCGTCGCGCCGTGCCCCGTCGCCGGTGAAGTATTTCCCGGGGAACTGCGAAAAATAGGTCTTCACGAACCGATCGTGGTCCCCGAAAACCGTGCGCATCTGCCCCGGCCAGGAATCCAGAAGACACAAATTCCCCTCGCAGGCCCCCTCGAGGACGCGCCCGTCATTGTCCACGATCGCGGGGCGCACGCCGAAGAAGGGGCGCGTCGCGGAACCCGGTTTTAAGGGGGTGGCGCCGGGCAGAGGTGTGATGAGGATGCCGCCGGTTTCCGTCTGCCACCAGGTGTCGACGACCGGACAACGCCCCTCGCCGACGACGGTGTAGTACCAGAGCCACGCCTCGGGGTTAATCGGCTCCCCCACGGACCCCAGGATCCGGAGCGACCGGCGCGAGGTTTTTTTCACCGGCGCTTCCCCCTCTTTCATGAGGGCCCGGATCGCGGTCGGGGCGGTGTAAAAGATGTTCACCTTGTGGCGGTCGACCACCTCCCAGACGCGCGAGGGGGTGGGCCAGTTCGGCACCCCCTCGTAGACCAAGGTCGTCGCGCCGTTGGCGAGCGGCCCATAGACGATGTAGCTGTGCCCGGTGACCCATCCCACATCGGCGGTGCACCAAAAAATCTCGCCGGCGTGGTAGTCGAAGACGAACTGGTGCGTCATCGCGGCGTAGACCAAGTATCCCCCGGTCGTGTGGAGGACCCCCTTGGGTTTTCCCGTCGAGCCGGAGGTGTACAGGATGAAGAGCGGATCCTCGGCATCCATCGGCTCGGGGGGGCAGTCGGGAGAGGCCTTCTCCATCGCTTCCTCGTAGGCGACATCGCGGCCGGAAACGCGCGGCACGTCCGCTCCCGTGCGGCGGATCAGGAGGACCGTCCTCACGTCGGGACACTTCTCGAGGGCCGCGTCGACGTTCGCCTTCAAGGGGATCTTCTTGCCGCCGCGCACCCCCTCGTCAGCCGTGATCACGAAGCGGCTTTGGCAGTCGAGGATCCGGTCGGCGATTGAGTCGGGCGAAAACCCCCCGAAGACCACCGAATGGACCGCCCCGATCCGGGCGCAGGCGAGCATCGCGTAGACCGCTTCAGGGATCATCGGAAGGTAGATCGTGACGCGGTCCCCCTTCGCGACGCCCTGCTCCTTGAGGACGTTCGCCAGGCGCGAGACCTTCTCGTGGAGCTCGCGGTAGGTGATGCGCTGGATCTGGCCGGGATCGTCCCCTTCCCAGAGGATCGCGGTCTGGCTCGCGCGCTTCGCCAGATGCCGGTCGACGCAGTTGGCGCTGGCGTTCAAGATCCCCCCCTCATACCAGTGGATCCGGACGCCGTCGGCGAAGGAGGCGTTTTTGACCTTCTGCCAGCGGCGCATCCAGGTCAGCCTTTCGGCCTGCTCGCCCCAGAACGCCTCCGGATCCTCGACCGACGCCGCATACATCTCGGCGTAGCGCTTTGCGTTGATCCAGGCGGCGCGCTGGACGGGCTCAGGGACGGGAAAGATCTGTCCGGACATCGGCACCGATCCTATCCACGCGGGAAAACCCTCTCAAGAAGAGTCGGCTTTGCCACGGCTCAAGGGCCTTTCATAATCGGAACATTCTTTTACCAGCCCCAATGAGTCCAATGCCCCATCCCTGCCGAAGAGTTGTGTGTCGTCATCAGGGTGATCAAGGCTTTCCGCCTTAAGGTCTACATTCACCTCCTGGATAGCCTTCAAAACGATGGATCGAATTTTTTCTCTATCCATGACGGAAGCAGGATCAATTTTAACAATGTCAAACGTGCCGGTACACTGACGAATCCAAAATGGACCCATTTGCAAAGCACGGAGAATATTCCAATGATCGACACCCTTGTCCTCTGTGACAGGCTCGGCCAGGAATCGGCGAAATGGCTTGCAAACGGCGGACAGATCGTTGTCTGCACATTGAGCCGCTCTTCAGGAACCGAAAAAATACCAGATAGACTGACCGTTGAAACCGCGCCTGTGGGTGTCAGTCGACAAGCCTCGAACGAATTAGATCTGCTGGCTTCGCGGATAGCCTGTACCTGGCACAAGGAGACAGGGGATCGATTCCGGTGTGGTTCCCATTATCTGCCACACTACTTTGAGGTGGATGTTTTTTTGGAGGTGCTCGAGGCTTTCCGACTCTTGGAACGATCGTGGCAGGTCATGCAGGAAAGGAAGCCCCGACGTCTGCTGCTTCTGCCAGATTCCAGGTCCGTTCTGAAGGATGTGGCTGAATGGTTGGCGAGAATCTGGAAGATTTCCTGTGAGGAAATCACGGAATCCCTGCCGGTCCGCTCTGGAGCCGGGGTCCTCCATCGCGCCCGTGCAGCCTTACAGCGCATGCGTCTGGAACAACCCTGGAAACCCAGGAAAGATCGCGGACTCATCTGGGCCTATCCGAAGATTCGCAAGTCGAACCTGATTCACCGGCTTGAGGAAGAGGGGTTCAGCTTCCTCGTTTTTGGAACACAGGGCACTTTTCGTGAGATTGGCGTTCGTTACAGCACTTTGGCTCGATCGCAGCGGAAAGACGATAGCCTCTGGGATTTTGATAGGATCACCCTGCCCTTCTTTTGGCAGGGTGTTGATCTCGGACCACTCCTGGGAAAGGTCCTCTCAAGAGTTTTGTGGCCAAGGTTTGCACAATCAGCAGCCCTGGCGCGAACGCTGGAGGCATTCGACGGATCTTGTGACGCAGTCGTCACGCCCGACTTTCTGTCCGGCGAGAATGCTGTCATCCACAAATGGGCAGAGTCGAAAAACCTGCCGCGTTTAGGACTTCAGCATGGTGCGCCGCTCGGGTGTTACCCGCTGCACTTTTCTCCTTGTTACAACCGGGGTCGAATCTTGGTTTGGGGAGGGAAAGAGAGCTCGTCCTTCTACCAAGGGCACGGAATACCGAAGGAAAGGCTTATCGCCACCGGATCTGCGGATAACGATCGTTTTATCAACAAGTTTTCCAAACGAGGTCATGGGGATATCCTGTTCTGCACCCTATCAGGTTTCCCGTACCATTCCCTGCGAAATACTCTCGAAGTGAATGTACGCTTGCTCACGGATCTTCTTTCCGCCGCCGCTCATTTTCCTGATCTGGAGGTGGTCGCTAAACCGCACCCTCTACAACCGACCTGGGAACGACAGATCCTTGAGGAGATCTTACAGGAAAGCGCCCAAGGGCCTGCACGGATCTCCTCGGATGAATCACTCGATGAATTGCTCTGTCGGGCAACATTGGTAGCCACGAGACTCTCTTCGACGGCCGTGGAAGCTGGCTTGGCCGGGATCCCCGTCCTGCATTTGGACTATGGCCTCGTGGATGAACCATGGTACACGGGGATCATGAATGATCCTGAGCTTCCTCGGGCCAAGACTGAAGAAGATATCCACCTTGCGATTGCTAACGCTATAGGGCTGGGGCGAGCTGGCATGATCGAATCCGCCCGCAGGTTCGCAGCTCGCTGGGAATACACCGACGGAAGGTCCACTGAGCGTGTCGTTGCGGCCATTTCCCAGGCTGTTGGATAGGAATCGTGTCGACAGTTTGAACTCAGCCGCGCTAACGGGAAAGCGATTCCGGATCGACTTCCCCGACGGAGGAAAGAAGCTCCGCCTGGGCGCGGTTGCAATCGGCGATCGCAAAGGCCAGGTGAAGGCGCGCGGCAGAGACGCCGTCACGGGTTGGCAAAAGCTCTGTCTCGGCGACAAGCCCCGCCTCATGCCGGGCGGCGGCGGCTTTGGCGGCCGATTCTGCCGCCGCAAGCTCCGCGCGGGCCAGGCGCGCCCTCTCGGCAGCCGACCGGGCGGCTTCGTAAGCTCGGGCGAGCGAGGCATGCGTCCTCGAAAGGGTCCTCTCCTCCGCGAGGCGGGCCAGGTCGAGGCGCGCCCTAGCGATCGCCACCTCCCCAAACTTCCAGGGGCTTAAGGTCCAGGCGACGGAGACGCTCCAGAGGGAGCGGTCGTGGAGCCCCGTAAAAACCTCTCCCACGCCGCCAAAGAGATAGCCGGCCGCGAGGGTGGGGCTGGCGAACGACCAGAAGGCGGCTTTTTTCGAGGCCGCGGCGGATTCGACTCGTTTGGAGGCCTCGCGGATTGAGGGATTCCGCTCGGCCCGGATCCGCGCCAGATCCGCGAGGGAAAGAACGGGGTCCACGAGGGTCTGTTCCTTCAATTCGCTCTCAAGTGGATAAAGGGTCACGGAAGGATCGAGCGTCAAAAGCTCCGCCAGGCGCGTCGACGCCTGGCGGAATTCCTGGTCGGCCAGACGCATCTCCTGAGCGCGCTGTCGCGTTTCCGCTTCCCAACGGGACGCCTCGCCTGGAGGAAGGATCCCCCCTTCCGCCAGGGCGCGAGCGATCGCCTCGCGCCGAGACGCGATGTCGAAGCGCTCGCGGCGTTCGATCGCTGACACCTGGGCGGCGACGAGGTCGTGGTACCGGGATGCCGTCCAAACGAGAACCTGCTGGCGCGTCCCTTCCACCGCCTCCCCTTGCGCCTCCTCAAGGCGGCTGGCGGCGATCCCATCGAACAAGGCCTCGCCCGGATTCAAAATCCAGCGAAGCGTCCCATCCACGGTTGCCGTTTCATACTGGACCTCCTTAAAATCCCCGAAGCTTCCCTGCACGCGGCCGTCCACCTCCCCCGTGCCTGCGCCCGCCCCCAGGG
>SBBH01000261.1 GCA_005239795.1 Planctomycetales bacterium | reverse complement strand
GTCCGGGCGGGGGAGGGGCGAGACCCGGGTCACAAACACGATCACGGGACGAAACCGGCCGGCCCACATGGAGGGGAACTTCAGGAACTGGGCGACAAGGAAGGGACCCACGCGGAGCTGGTCCATGACCATGCCGCGGGGAAGGTGACGCTGTACTTGGTGGGCAAGGATCTGAAAACGCCTGTCGCCCTCAAGGATCCCCCCAAGATCAATCTGCGCGCGAAATCCGGCAACAAGCAGGTCGTGATGATGCCGGTCGACGCGAAGGATGGAATGAGCGCCCAGTTCGAGGCGGCGGACGAGGGGTTCAAAGACGATCCCCTCGACGGACGGATCGCCATTGCACTCGGGGGCAAGCAATACAACGTGAAACTGGATGCCCATTTCGGGCACGATCACGGGCATTAAGGGAAAGGAGCGCGGCGCATGACGCGTGGGAGAATGCGGATTTTTCTCTTTCTGGCCTGGTTGGTGCTCGCTCTCCCCATGGGTGCTCGGAGCGACGAGGTGAAGGGGGGGGCACAGACGGTCGATCCGTCCGCCGATCGTCCTTCCGAGGTCCCCAGCTGACCGGTCTGACCCGGCGAGGGGGTGGCGGTCCGTGGGGCCGCCGACGGGAAGGAGCGGAACTGGCGCTGGACCTTCAGCTCCCGGTACGTGAAGGATATTCCGCAGGAGCGGGCGCGGATCCGGAACACCCTGATGTACGCGGTGACGCCGTCCTTTCAAGCCGGTGTGGAATACAACCCCTTAAAGGAAAGGGTGGGGATCAGTCCGCTTGCCAACTGGCGCGTCCTTGACGAGGAGGGCTGGCGGCCGGCGCTGATCCTGGGCACGAGTTCCGACCGGATTGGAACCCCGCACGGCCAATCCTTTTATGCGACGGTGAGCAAGACTTTCGAGGCCGAGACGGGGCTTCCGGTCGCCCCGTACGCGGGGGTCGCCTACGGGACCTTCGAGGACGAGCTCAATCCGATCGGCGGGGGGAGCGTCTATTGGACGGGCCGGGTTTCCACGACGCACCTCTATGACGGAAAGAACGTGCACCACCTGTTGAACGTGGGTGTGACGGACCGGTTTTCGATCGGGATTCTCTATGTGACGCAGAAACGGGACGCGGGGGACCCCTACTGGGGACTGACCTGGGGGTTCAGGTTTTGAGAAACAACTGGCGCAATCTTGGTGCTCTGTCGGGCTTCGCGGTTGTATGTGTGATTTGTCTTATCAGCGAGGTCATGAGAGTTGTATCAGCGAAGCGCCGCCAGCGTCGAAAGCAGGATTTCTTTGACGTCTGTCGCCAGAACTTTGTCGCGTGCGGCGGTCTTGAGGCTCGACAGGAAAACGGGCCCCTCCGCGGGTTGCGCGGGGAGTCTCCCGTGGGATCCCTTGACCACCGACGCGTCCAAGGGGATCACGTCCATCAAATATCGAAATCCGAGCGCTTTTTTGGCGAGGTTCCAGGCGATCCGGCCTCTGATGAACGGCCGCGCCGTGTCCAAAAAGAGCTCCGCCGGGTCGTAGCCGGGTTTGCGGTGTATGTCGACCGTGCGTGCGAAGTCGGGGGCCTTGGCGTCGTCGAGCCAGTAGTAGTAGGTGAACCAGTGCCCTGGCGCGGCGACGGCGACGAGCTCTCCCGAGCGCGCGTGGTCGAGCCCCAATTCCTTTTTTCCTGCTTCGTCGAGGACGCGTTCCACACCCGGGATTTTCTCAAGGAGGGTTCTGACCGTCGCGATGTCGCCGGGATAGCGCACGTAGACGTGCGCGACCTGGTGATCGGCCGCCGCGAAGGCGCGGCTCTCGCCGCAGTCCAAGAGCTCTCCGTGGACCGTTTCCTGGATCGCGAGAAATCCAGCCTGGCGCAGGGCGCGGTTCAAGTGGACCGGTGTCGACACGTTTTCGATGCCGTATTCCGACAGGACGACCACCTCGGCGCCCTTGAAGCGGACATGGTCAATCAGATTCCCGGCGACGGCGTCGATTTCACGCGCGGCTCGTATCGCTTCCGGGCCGTCCGGACCGGACCTCTGGAGGTCATAGTCGAGATGGGGGAGATAGACGAGCGAAAGATCAGGCCTCTCCGCGTCGAAGACGGCCTTTGCGCTCTCGGTGATCCAGCGGCTTGAGCGGATGTCGGCCGCGGGCCCCCAGAAATTGAAGAGGGGGAACGTTCCGAGCCTCTTCTGGAGCGTGCGCGCCAGCGGGGCCGGTTTCGTGTAGAGATCCGGGATCTTCCGGCCGTCGGACGGGTAGGCCGGCCGCGGCGTCACGGCGATCTGGGCCGAAGAGTGCATGTTGAACCACCAGAACAGTTTCGCCGTGCTGAACCCCGGCCAGCGTTTTTGAGCGGCCTCCCAGACCTTTTCGCCCGACACCAGCAGGTTCGCCTGGCGCCAAAAGAAGACCTGCGCGAGGTCGCGCCAATACCAGCCGTTGGCGACGATCCCGTGGTCGCGCGGGGGGAGGCCCGTGAGGAGCGTGCTCTGGACCGGGCAGGTGACGGTGGGGAAGACGGGCAGAAGCGGCGCGCGGAATCCCCGGTCCGCGAGATCCGCGATCCGCGGCGCGTGTGCCAGGAGCTTTCCTGTGAGCCCCGCGATGTCCAAGACCACGAGCGGCCGCGCCGTCTTCACATCCGGCAGGATCGCCGGGTGCACCGGATGCGTCAACCTCCGAGCTTGAGAAGAAATGCCCCCGAGAGGGGCCGGCGCCGGTCGCAACCTCTCTTGCGACACTGTGCGCGACCGGCGCCTCGGCCTTTCGGCCGATTTCTTCTCAAGCTCTCCGTATAATCCCCGGTGCGATGGCGCGACCTGCCGAAACGCCTCACTCGATTTTTGATATCGCTGAGCGAGCCGGCATCCTGCCCGAGGAGCTTGAGCCTTACGGGCGCTACAAGGCCAAGATCCGTTTGTCCATCTTGGACCGGGTCGCTTCGCGTCCGAAAGGGCTCTATGTCCTGGTGACCGCCATCACGCCGACGCCTCTTGGCGAGGGGAAGACCACGACGACGATCGGTTTGGCGCAGGCGTTCGCCCTGCAGGGCCGCCGTGCGATCGCCACCGTGCGCCAATCCTCGATGGGGCCCGTGTTCGGGATCAAGGGGGGAGGCGCGGGGGGTGGCGCCTCGCAAGTGATTCCCCTGGAGGATGCGAACCTCCATCTCACAGGGGATTTCCACGCGGTGGCGGCGGCCAACAACCTCCTGGCGGCATGGCTCGACACGACGATCCTTTTCAAGAATCCTTACCGGATCCGGCCGGAGACGGTGAGCTGGCGGCGCGTCGTCGACATCAATGACCGGGCGCTCCGCGAGATCACGACGGGGCAGGGGGGGAGCGCCAACGGGGTTGAACGCCGCACGGGATTCGATATCACGGCCGCCTCCGAGGTGATGGCGTGCCTGGCTCTCGCCTCGGACCTGGCGGATCTGCGCGCGCGCCTGGGACGGATCGTCGTAGCCGAGGATGAGGCGGGAGACCCGGTCACGGCCGAGGCGGTCGGCGCCGCCGGCGCGATGGCCGTGCTTCTCAAGGAGGCGGTGGGTCCGAACCTCCTACAGACGACGGAGGGGACGCCGTGCCTGGTCCATACGGGGCCTTTCGCCAACATCGCGCATGGGAATTCCTCCGTGATCGCCGACCGCGTGGCCTTGGGGTTGGCAGACGTCGTCGTGACCGAGGCCGGTTTCGGCGCCGACATGGGGGCCGAGAAGTTTTTCAACATCAAGTGCCGCACGGCAGGGCTCTCGCCCGACGTCGCGGTGCTTGTGGCTTCCGTAAGGGGCCTCAAGATGCACGGCCTGGCGGCGGCGGTGAAGCCGGGAAAACCTCTGCCGGCGGAGTTGACGCGCGAAGATATGGGCGCCTTGGAACGGGGGGCGGCGAATCTCGACAAGCAGATCGAAAACGTCTTGGCGCACGGGATCCCGGTGGTGGTAGCTGTCAACCGTTTTCCGGCAGACACACCGCGGGAGATCGACTATGTTCTTGCGCGCGGCCGGAAGGCCGGCGCAGCCGGGGCGGCCTCAAGCGACGTTTATGCGCAGGGGGGGGCG
>SBBH01000078.1 GCA_005239795.1 Planctomycetales bacterium | reverse complement strand
GCTCAAGCGGGCCCCTTTCGAGACCCAGTACTCGATCCGGTCGCGTTGGATCACGAGGTTGTCGTCGGTCCCCTTGAGAGGGTTGTAGTTCCCGACGATCTCGATGAACCGCCCGTCGCGCTTGAACCGCTTGTCCACCACCGCGATGCGGTAGGTGGGGCGGTTCTTCTTCCCGACGCGCTGAAGTCTGATCATCACGGACATAGAGCGCGGGAGTTTAGCAGATGGCGCGTCTAAAGGCAAGCGTCCGGCAATCAGGACTCCCGCGAAACGGCAAACGGAAAACTCCAAACAGCAAACAAACGCCCAAACGCCAAACGGACAAACGGCGAAGAGGAACGATGCGAAGTTTGGCTTTTCTTAGTTAACCGTTTATCTGCTTATTTGTTTGTTTGATATTTGCTGTTTGGCGTTTGGTGTTTCTAAGATGCTTTAAATCGTTTTCATGGAATCCCCGCCAAGATCTTCCTCCGAGCCCGCTCCCCGCATCGTCCAGCGGGCCGAGCACGTGATCTCGCGGAAACTCATAGACCGGGACGCGCTCTGGGTGCTCTACCAGCTGCACAACGCGGGGTACACGGCGCATCTGGTGGGAGGGAGCGTGCGGGATCTCCTCGTGGGACGCGCGCCGAAGGATTACGACGTCGGTACCTCGGCGACCCCCGAGGAGGTCAAGAAACTCATCCGCCGGAGCCGCATCATCGGCAAGCGCTTCCGGCTGGTGCAGGTTCCTTTCGGGGGGAGAAAAATCGTCGAGGTCTCGACCTTCCGGCAACTGAACCCCGGCGGGGCCCAGGAGGGGGAGCTTCTGATCCGGGACGACAACCTCCACGGCACGCCGCGCGAGGACGCCTTCCGGCGGGATTTCACCGTGAACGGCCTCTTCTACAACATCGCTGATTTTTCGGTGGTCGACTACGTGGGGGGGCTGGACGACCTGGCCACCAGGACGGTGCGATCGATCGGGGATCCGATGATCCGATACCGCGAGGATCCGGTCCGGATGATCCGGGCGGTGAAGCTCTCAGCGCGTTTGGGATTTTCAATCGCCCCCGCCGACCTCGCGGCGATACGCGCCTGCCGCGAGGAGATCCTAAAAAGCCCCCCCTCGCGCGTGGTGGAGGAGTGCTTCCGGATCCTCGAGCAAGGGGCGTCGCGCAAGGCCGTGGAACTCTTGTGGGAGCTGGATCTCTTCCCGATTCTTTGGCCGCCTCTCGTTCCGCTGATGAACGAGCCTTTTAAGCGCGACCTCCTGCTGGCCCGTCTGGGGAAGCTCGACGCGATGCAGGCCGCGCGGATCCCCGGGGGGCGCTCGCTCGCCTTCACGGTGCTAGTCTCGCTCCACGCAGAGGAGGCGATGGAGCGGGCCCGGGCGTCGGCGCACCCAGGGACCTGGGCCGTGGCCGCCAAGGAGGCCATCGACGCGGCCGGGGGGAAGCTGCCGTTTCCGCGGTTCGACCGCGCGACGGCGCTTCATATCCTGGCGACACAGAGGCGTCTCGATCGCCCGCCCCCACCCAGAGGGCGCCCTCCGCGGTTCGTCGAGAGGTCTTATTTCGGACTGGCCGCGGCGTATTTCAGGTTGCGGCTGGCGGCTGAGGGGCGCGACCCCGCGCCCGCCGACGCCTGGGTGCGCTTCGCGCGCCCCTACGATCCGCAGGCGCACCGGCATCAGGAGAGGCGCGATCGCCGGCCGCATGGACGGCAAACGCCAAACAAAAACACAAACTCATAAACGTCACAACGAAAGCTTGTTTGGATGTTTAAAACCTATTCACAAAAGATTCACCGCCGAGGCGCAGAGACGCAAAGATCGTTGTTATTCTCGTTGAAAACAATTTTTCTTTGCGCCTCAGCGTCTCCGCGGTTTATTTTTGAATGAACTCTTAGTGTCGGCGAATTTGGCGTTTCGGCGCGTTGCCATTCAGGAAGTATGACAACAGGCACACCAGGGTTTTGGCGTCCTGGATCGAGCCGTCGCGGATTTTAGCGAGGGCCTGGGACGGCCGGACCGTGTGGACCTCGATCCGCTCGTCGGGATCGCGGTTCATGGGCGCGGCTCTGAGGTGGTCGGCGGTAAAGCAGAACATCCGCTCGGTGCAGAAGCCTGGGGCGCTGTAGAAAGCGGCCAATCTTCTTAGCCGTCCGGTATATCCCGCCTCTTCCGCGAGCTCCCGCGCGGCGCATTTTTTCGGATCCTCGCCGCGTCCCATCGTCCCGCAGGGGACCTCCCAAAGCCATCGCCGGATCGCCGGCCGGTACTGGCAGAGAAGCACGAGGCGCCCGTCTGGGAGGATCGGCAGGACTGCCGCCGCCCCCGGATGCGTAATCAAATACCAGGGGATTCGCCGGCGCGAAGGGCCGAAATCGAGTACCTGGCGGATGAGGTTGAACGTGACCGTCTTGAAGAGCAGCTTCCGGGCGATGCGCTTGGGGATCTGGAGTGCGCCAGGCATGGTGGAAGGCCGATCATTCTATTCTAGTGGTTGTTCTTCATTTCTCATGACTCACGTCCCATGACTCATGACTTTTTTTGTATCATCCAGCCGTGGTGTATCGCCTTCTAGGCGTTTTGCGGATGGCCAGCTGGGTGGGCGCTGTGGTCTTCTGCGCTTGGGCCGGCTTTTCCTTCTCCATGAATCGTGTTCCTGACGAGTTCACCGCGATGCAGCCGACGGTGGAGCCCGCGAGTTTCTATATTCTCGATCGCCGTGTTTGCCGCACGGGCGAGTGGACACGGGGGGCGATCGTGCGCTTCCGCCCGCCAGGTGTGGGCAGCGCCTCGGTGCCGTTTGCCGCGGCCCGCATTGTGGCGGTGGCCGGCGACAAGGTGACGATCCATGCCGGCGGGGTCGTCGTGAACGGCCAGCCGCTCCACTGGGACGGATTCGCGCCCCCTTTGAATGAGGAGATGCCAGAGTTGCGCGTCCCGGCGGGCCGTCTCCTGCTCCTGGCGGACAATGGCGCCGTCGCCTCCGAGAAGGCCGTGGACACACGCGCCTTCGGCATGATCCCGGACTATCGGGTGGAAGGGGTCCTGATTCCCTTTTAGCGCGTGAAGACGAGCCGACAGACATGAGCTTTTCCAAAGTTCCCTTTATCGACTTGGTGGATCGCAAGACGCTGTTTTTGATGAGTGGCGTCGCGTTTCTCTTGATCGTGGGATTCGCGGTGGGAGCCTCCGGCTGGGATGAGTTTTTGGCCGCCAAATATTTTCGAAAGGGTCTGGCGGCCTATGAGGAGGGGCGGTTTCTTGAGGCGCTTGCGGCCTGCCAGGAGGCGTCCAACGCCAAACCCGCCTACGACGCGCCACGTCTTTTGTCCTTGGCTGTCAGGATGCGCGCCGGGGAGATCGGCACCCCTGCGGCGCTGCGCAAGGCCTGCGGCGCCGAGCCGGCGCTGGAGAAGGATGCGCCGGCGTGGGCCCGGATGGTTTTGGCGGCCGCGGATCTGGCGGAGGGAAAGATTGCCGACGGCCTCGGGGCGCGTCTTGATAAGGCCCTGCAGGAACACCCTAACAGCGCCGAGGCATGCTTGAGCTTGGCCGGTTATTGGGCCCGCCGGGGGGATTTTGACCGCGTGGAAGGGTTCCTGAGAAAAATCCTCGTCGGCTCTGGAACCGCTCCCCCGGGGTGGGAAGGGATGATTGAAGCCTATTTGGGGTTGGAAACGCTGGCTGAAAGAAGGGGGGATTGGGCCGGGGCCCGCCGGGACGTCGACGCCGCGGCATGGATCGCCGGCCGCCGGCCCCTGGCATCTTCCGCCAAGATTGACGCTTCACATGCCCGTGTCCTCACCGTCCAAATCCGCCGCACGAGATTAGATCTGTTGGAAAGATTGGCCGCCGGCTCGCTGGCATGGGACGCCTTGGCTGACGCCGAATCGCTCCTGGCGCGAGCTGAGAAAGCGTCCGGCGTCGATCCGGTCGCGGCTGGGAGGCTCGCAAACCTTGTCGGGATCGCTGCCCGGACGTGGGCGGCAAGCCTGGCGGGGGCATCGCGTGCGGCGGATCTTCGGGCGCTTTCCGGGCGGATGTCCGCGGCCGTGGGGCGATGGCTTCCGGGTGAAGCGGGTTCTCCTTCGCCATGCGACTTGGTGGCGCTTCTGAATCGTTTGGCTGTTTCCTCTTCCTTGGATTTAGGTCAGGCGCCGGCACGTTTACCGGTCGATTCCCTCGAAGGGAAGACCTTGGATCTGTGGAAAGCGACCTATCGTGCGATCGCCGGGATTGCGATCCCGGCAGGGGCCTCCAGCGCGGTTTCCCATAACCGGGCGATTCTCGACTACCGGGCCGGGGAAGGACAGGATCTTACGGTGAAGCGCTTGGAGGAAGTCGTGCGTTGCCCGGAGGCGTCTGCGGTCGCCTGGCGCAATCTGGGCATCCTCTATGAACAGATGGGGCTTCCCGACAAGGCCGCGGACAGCTACCGGCGGTCGCTGGCCCTGGATCCCGCCGGGGAGGATGTCGCGCGGCGCGCCGCGGCTCTGGGCGTCGGAGGGAACCGATGATCTGCACCGAGTGCGGGAAGGAGAATGCGGCAGGGCTTGTCATCTGCAACTCCTGCGGCGCGGCGATCCGGCCGGAGAGGCATGTCGTCGAAGTCCATTCGGAGCAGCTGTCGATCGAGGAGGCCCGCGGGCGTCTTCAGACACAGCTCGCGTCGATGCTCGCGGCGTCGGCCGTCTTTTTCGCGCTCGCGGTTGCTTTCAGGGCCGTCCAAACAGAAGAAAAACTTCCTCGCTTCCCGGAAATTCCCGCGGCGCCGATCTTCACAGATCTTGCAGTGCATGAGAGGGAGCTTTTTCCCCATCCATGGCTGACGCTCCCGCTCCCCGAAACGGTCCGTTCGGAATAATCAAATCCCAAGCCCAATTCCAATAAACGACTCCCAGATCTCAAACTGGGGAAACATGTGTGATGCGGTAGTTGAATTTTGAAGATTCCTTACTATACTGCCCGCGATGAAACTGACCGTCAATGCCGTCCTGGGAGGAGGAATCGCTCTGGCCTTGGCCGTTGGGTTTTGCGTTTCCGATGCGAGACTGTTTGAGGACGCACCGATCAGTCCCTTGTACCAGTCGACCTTGGACAGTGCGTTCAACCGATTCCGCGAGGCCGAGGCGCGCGTCCCCGCCGGACAAGGAACAGCCCCCCAATCGACCCCTCTGGCCGAGGCGGCAGAAAATCCCACCATTGACGTCGCGGCGCTCCAAGAACAGCTGGCCCGGGGGCGCGCTTCTGCGCCGCGCTACCACGATCACCAGGGTCCTCGGTTCGTGAAGGGGAGCGAACTGGCGGCGACGGGGCGCTACGACGAGGCGCTCGCCGAGTTCCGCGAGGCGCTGAAGGAGCACCCCAACTGTACCCTAGCCAACCACCGGATCGGGGATGTTTTAAAATCGATGGGGCGGTTCGAGGAAGCGATCGCCGCCTACGGCGAAGTGTTGAAGGCCGAGCCGAATTACATCTGCGTCTACGAGCATCTTGGGGACATCTTTGCTTCGCAGGATCAGCCCGAGACTGCCGAGAAGATGTTCCAGCAGGTGGTCGCCGGGTACACGCGGCAGATCGGATCGGGCGGGGCCCAGGCAGCAGCCGGCGCGCGGTTCAGCCTGGCCCGCTTTTATCTGGAGCACAACCGCGAGATCCCTCAGGCCCTCACTCTTGCGGAGGCGGCCGCGGCCGAGGCGCCGGACGAGGTCTCCACCCTCGATCTCCTCACCCGCTGTTATCAGCTTTCCGGACGGATTCCTGATGCCGTCGCGACGGTGGACCGGATCATCGCATTGAAACCGGACAACGCCGAACACTACCAGAAGTTCCGCGAAGGTCTCCTGGCGCCGGCGCAGGCCCCCGCCCAGGAAGCGCCTCCAGTCCCGCGGTAAATTCGTGGCATTTTGGAGCGTCTTGTCAGCCTTCGTCGGGATGGCGTTCGCCGTCGAAGGGGCGGGTCTCTTCGTTCACGAATTCAACACGGCGGCGGCGGCACTCTTTCTCGTGCTCTCGGCGGCGTTCGACGGACTCGGGCAGAATTCAGAGGAAGCGCCGCGCGCAGGAGGCCGCGCTCGGGCGCTGGCCGGGTGGATGATCGCCCTGGCGGGGCTCTCTTTCTTGCCGATCTCGCCGACCCTCCGGTTTTTTGCGATCTCGATCTGGTTTTCTGGATTGGCGTTCGCCGCCACCGCGCGGGGGCGGACGGAAAGCCCGATGGGGGGGCTCGCCGCGGCGAGCCTCCTTTTTGGTCTCTTCGAATATGCCGCTGGGACGAGCCTCTTGACCTGGTACGAGGTGCGCGGATGTTCCCATTGGCTGACCCGTCCCGATCCGACCGACGCGAATGCCTCCGTTCTGGGCCCTTCGTTCAGCGGGATCCATCTGGCTCTCCTCGCCCTCATGGTTGTCTTCAGCGCCTGGTGCTGCTCAGAGAGGCGGAGTTGGGTCCGGCTGGCCGTGTCCTTTGGCGCGGTCGGTCTTGTTTATGCCGGATGGCTCGCCTTTTGGGCCGATTGCGCGGCGCTTCTGCCGGAGCCGTCAGGCCGAAGCGCCTGGGGGTCTGAGGCGGCGCGGCTCTTCGCGGCACTCTATCCCGTTCATCTCTCGATCCTTTTCCCATTGGTGGTCGGGCCGGTTGCGGCACTGGCCGCCTGGCGCTTCTCTCGGAGGCAATGTGCGCCTGAAGGGGGACTGTCCGTGCGGCTTGTTCTCGCTTCTGCTGTCGTTGCCATCCTCGGTTTTTGGTCCCTCACGAACTGGCCTACGGCCCCGCAGGAACGATCCTGCAAGGTTGCCTTTTACGAGAAAGGGTTTTTGAACTGGTTGGTCCCCACACACGACAATTACGGGAGCTACAGTGCCGGGATGTTCGGAAATCTCCCGAAGCTCATGTCCGCGATGGGGTGGACAGGGGAGTTGATTCCAGACATCACGACGGAGCGTCTCGCCGGCGCCGATATCCTTGTGATCATCAACCAAGACGAGCTGTTCTCTCAAGAATCGCTCGACGCTGTGCGCGCCTTCGTCCACGGCGGGGGGGGGCTCCTGCTCCTCGGGGACCACACCTGCTGGAAGCATGACAAGGTGCTCGTGAACGAGCCGCTGGAGGCGCTCGGCTCGCGCGTGCGGATCGCGTTCGATTCGGCCGATTTCTTCGTCGGCGGATGGCTCCATTCCTATCAGTATTTTCCACACCCAGCGACAGCGAGGCTCGGGGACAGCGCCAATGATGCCGGTTCCGTTGTGGGAGCCTCTCTTGAAGTGCATTACCCCGCTGTGCCGATCGTGATAGGGCGGTACGGTTATTCGGACCCGGGCGTCTTCACCAAAGGCGAACATGGATACCTGGGGACTTTAGATTTCGAGCCAGGGGAGCCTCTGGGAGACTTGCCTCTCGTGGCGGCAGAGACAATTGGAAAAGGACGCGTCATCGTTGCCGGCGACACTTCAGGGTTCGTGAACGGGATCCTGACGCATTCCCATCCGTTCGTGCGGCGCGTCTTCGAATGGCTCGCGAGCCCCGGCCGGGCCGCTGTCCCGTACTGGCGCGACCGATTGGGCGTCCTCCTCCTGGGCGCGGCAGGGGCGTTGGCCTGGGCCGTCCTCCGGCGGCGTCCGACATCCGCAATCGTTCTGGCGGCGCTCTTTCTCGCTTGCGGAGCGGCGTCGCAAGGGATCGCGGCTGGAAGAGCGTCAAGGCCGCTTGTTGGACAGGTGGCTCTCGTCGATGATTCCCGGCTAGGCCAGGTCTCCATGGAAGGGTGGCGACCGGACGGGATCTTCGGGGTTTACCTGAGCCTGATGCGCGAAGGGTATTTCACGGTCGGGATGAAGGATTTCGACCCTGCGCAGGTAGCCGAAGCCGATCTGATCGTTTCGGTCGCCCCGACACGCCCTTACAGCGGGAAGGAAATCCAGGCGATCCAGTCGTTCCTGCACAAGGGGGGGACCTATCTGCTGGCCGTTGGATGGGAAGAGCGCGCCGGCGCTGAATCGTTTCTGTCCTGCTTTGGCATGGGAATTGACGGGTTGCCGCTCGGGCACAATCAAGCGACAGTCGCTGGGCCGGATCTGAAACTCTACTTTTGGAAGGCTTGGCCTGTGCAAGGCGGCCAGGGGCTGGCGACGATCGAAGGGCGGCCGGTCGTCGCCGAACAGCGGGTGGGGAAAGGGCGGCTCGTCGTGATCGGTGACAGCCACTTCCTAACCTCGAAGAATCTTGAGGGTGAAGATGGGGTCGTCATGCCGAACATCCACTTCCTGAGGCGGCTGATCGCACCCCCGGAGGGAGCCCGATGACGATCTGGGATGCCGTCGCTGCGCTCTCCCCAGCGAGGCTTTTCGCGTTTGATCTGGTCGAAACACCGAGCTTCGCTTGGCAGTGGGGGTTTTCGGTGGCGGTCTGGGCGTTGATCGCAACCGTGGCTGCTCGTACGCGCGTCGCCATCTGGGCGGCTATTGTCACGCTCTCTCTGGGGTGGCTTTTTGCGTTCGATCAGTTCGTCACGCCACGCCCCGACCGGTTGTGGGGTCTTGCAGCTGTGGCATGGGCCTTAGCGTCGGCTGCATTGGCTCGCGAGCGTGTCACCATGCCCTTAACAGTTCGACATCTGATCCTTCTGATCCCCATCGCTGTAGCGCTTGCGCTGGTCGAAAAGCCGTTTCACCCCGGCCTCTGGATCGCCGCGGCAGGCGTCGCGTTGTCGGTAGGAGCGAACCGTTTCACCAGGCCCGGCCTCCTCGCCGCCGTCGGGACGGCGGGACTCCTGGTCGGGACGCTTCTTGTAATCCAGGCTCCCCTGTACGGGTTCTACAACGCCTGGACGGCGCGTAATCCTGGGGCGGCGCCGTTCGTGGCGCCGGTGGTTTATCGACTTCTCGATTGGGTCGGCGCGGACGCGAACCTTGCCGATGGCGTCGTCTTCCTGCGCACGATGCGCTACACCCATGCGCTTCCCTTGACGTGGAATCACCTGGCGGGGTTCCCGTTCCTTTTAATCGCCGTGGCGGGGGGGCTTCTCATCGCCTGGGACCAGGGCTCGGCCGCGCGCACGAAACGGATCGCCGTTTTTCTCGCGGTCCTCGCGGGATACCTGATATTCCGTTTTTTCGCCGTTCTTCTTTTTTTCGCTTCGGCGATGCTTTTCGTGTCGTATGAATCGGAATCGGTCCATGTTGAACTGTTCTGGCTTCCCTGGATCACGGCCCTGTCCTTCCTTCCCCTGATCCCGATCCTGGCTCGGCTCTTGCCCTGGCGCGGGGCGTTTGGGACACCGGTTCTGTTTTCTAGCGACAAGGTATCGGAGCCGAACCGCGCCCGTTGGCTCGTCCCGGCGGCGTGCCTCATGATCGTCGTCGGCCTCTATTTCCACGATCCCGGGATTCCCAAGAAGGGGCGCCTTCTGATCGACGAATCGAGGAGCCGCTGGGAACGGACCGATACGCCGATGGACACCGACTGGTATGGGCCGGAGTCCGGGTACAACTACTGGGCCATGGCGCAATATCTGCGCCACTACTATGACGTCGGCGTCCATGCCGAGGGGGCGCTGACGCCGGAGCGGCTTGCCGATTGCGACGTTCTCGTCCTGAAGACCGCCACGGCGCCTTATAGCCCAGCCGAGATAGATGCCGTCGATGCATTCGTGCGCGCCGGCGGGGGGCTCTTCATCTTGGGAGAGCACACGAACGTTTTCGGATCGAGCGTCTATCTGAACCCGGTGATGCGCCGCTTCGGGATGGCGTTTCGCTACGACTGCGTCTTCGACATCGAACGCAAATGGGAGGAGCTGCACTTTCCATCCCGCCTCGGGTGCCATCCGATCGCACGTGGCGTGCCCTTCTTTCTCTTCGCGGTCTCTTGTTCGATCCAGGCGGATAGCTTCCAGGCGCGCTCAGTCCTGCGGCCGGAGGGGCTCTGGCATCTCCCGATCAGCTATACCGCGGACAATTTTTATCCCCAGGTCCTGGACCACACCTACGCCCTATGGGGCTCCTTCGACCAGATGATGACCGTGGAGGCCGGGAAGGGACGCGTCGCCGCCTTCACCGACAGCACCGTTTTTTCCAATTTCGACGCTTTCTACCCGGGAAAGCCCGAACTCCTTCTGGGATCGATCGAATGGCTGAACCGCGCCAACCGTTGGGGATTCCTGAACGGTCTGGCGCTTGCCGCCGGGATCCTGGGGCTTGCCATCGCGCTCTGGATCGGACGCGGCTTTCTTTCGATCTTTGTGAACAGCGCGACGGCTGTCTTCTGGGGAGCGGGGCTCGTTGTCGCGGGTCTTTGGGGAACGACGCATCTTGCCGAGGCGGCCTATCCGCCAGCGGTGCCCAAGATTCCGCCCGTGGAAGTGATCTTCAGCGCCGAAGATGGGAACTTTGAGCTTCCGCTTTTCGGATTCCTTCAGAACGACGCTGCCGGCTACGAGGTCTTCTATCAATGGGTGTTGCGGGTCGGTTGTTTTCCGCGCGTCTCACTCAGTCTCGCCGAGGCTTTGGACCGCCCCGGCCCGGCCGTCGTGATCCGGCCCCGAAAAAAAATTCCTGCCGAGGCGCTCGCCAAACTGCGTCCTTACCTCGAACGGGGAGGTGTTCTCTTGGTGCTTGAAGGGCCTACCCATCCGGATTCCAGTGCCGATACGCTTCTGGCACCCTATGGCTTGGCGTTTTCGGGCGGCCCGTGCCGGGGGACGATGGTGGTCGAATCGTCAGGGAACGTTCCGATCACCTCATTCCGTGGGGCGCAGGCGGTCTCCGGCGGGACGCCACTTCTGACGACCGATGCTGGCGACACGGTTCTCGCCTTTACACGGGTTGGGAAGGGGATGGTCGTCGCCGCGGGGCTTGCCGAGACGTTCGCAGACCCAGCGATGGGAGGGAGCCATCGGGCGCTCCCCGATAAAGATCTGCGCGCGCGCTACGAGATGGTTTTCTCTCTCGTCCGCGGGATCGCGCGCGGAGCTGGGGCCATTGAGGAAGAGTTCCGTAAGCTCGGGGCGGTGTACCAGCACTGACGGCCGCCGTGAGGTGACGTAGAAGCGCGTTCCCGGCGATTGTACGGGGGCTCATTAGGATTCGCGCAAAAACAACTTCTGTCGTTGACCGTTGTATCTGACACGGCCTGGTCGTTGAACCCAGGCGGCGATTTCCCGATAATCCGCCAGTTATTTTTGCACGAATTAAGGAGGTCATATGGCCGTGAAAATCGGAATCAACGGGTTCGGCCGCATTGGGCGCAACGTCTTCAGGGCCTTGTGGGGCCGTCAGGAGATCGAGGTGGTCGCCGTCAACGACCTCACCGACGCCAAGACCTTGGCCCATCTTCTGAAATACGACTCCGTGCATGGGCGCTTTGGCGTCCCGGTGAAGGCCGACGGGAGCACGCTGATCGTGGGGGACCGGCGGGTAGAGGTCCTGTCAGTCAAGGATCCGGCTGAGCTCCCCTGGAAGGCCAAAAACATTCCGCTCGTGATCGAAAGCACGGGGCGCTTCACCTCCCAGGAGGAATGCGCCAAGCACATCACCGCGGGGGCTCTGCGCGTCCTCCTTTCGGCCCCCCCCAAGGGGAAGGTCGACGCGATCCTCGTTCTGGGGGTCAATGATGCGGTCTTGAAGCCGGAACACAAGGTGATCTCGAATGCCTCCTGCACCACCAACTGCCTGGCCCCGATGGTGAAGGTGCTCCACGAGGCGTTCGGCGTGGAGCAGGGGTTCATGACGACGGTCCACGCCTACACGAATGATCAGCAGATCCTGGACCTGCCGCATAAGGATCTGCGCCGGGCGCGCGCGGCGGCGGCGAACATCATCCCGACGACGACCGGCGCCGCCTCGGCGGTGGGGCAGGTGATCCCGGAGCTGGCCGGGAAGCTGAATGGCCTGGCCATGCGCGTCCCGGTCACGGACGGCTCCGTCTGCGATTTCGTCGCCACGCTCAAGAAGGAGGCGACCGTCGAGAGCGTCAATGCCGCTTTCGCGAAAGCGGCCGCGGGCTCCTTGAGGGGGATCCTGACCTATTGCGAGGAGCCGATCGTCTCCTCCGACATCGTGGGAGATCCCGCCTCCTGCATCTTCGACGCGGGTTCGACGATGGCGATCGGGAAGAACTTCGTGAAGGTCGTCGGCTGGTACGACAATGAATGGGGCTACTCGAGCCGCCTGGCGGACGTTGCAGTGCTGACCGCCAGGCAGATCGGCCGGTGAAGACGCTCGCCGATCTCGACGTGCGCGCCAAGCGCGTCTTCGTTCGGTGCGATTTCAACGTGCCGGTCGACGAGGCCGGCCGCATCACAAGCGACAGCCGGATCTCGCGTACCCTTCCCACCATCCGGGAGATCCTCGCCCGGGGGGGGAGCTGCATTCTGGCGAGCCATTTCGGGCGTCCTAAAAAGGGGGCTGATCCGAAATACAGTCTGGGCGCGGTGGCAAAACGTCTCTCGGAACTCCTCAAGAAAAATGTCCCGCTCCTGGCCGGTTGTGTCGGCTCCCAGGTCGAGGCGGCTTGCCGGGCCATCAAGCCGGGGGAGGTCGTCCTTCTCGAGAATCTCCGCTTTCATCTTGAGGAGGAGGCGAACGATCCGGCCTTCGCGAAGTCCCTGGCGGGGCTGGCCGACCTCTACGTCAACGACGCCTTCGGCGCCAGCCATCGCGCGCACGCCTCGATCGCCGGTGTGCCGCGCCATCTTCCTTCAGCGGCGGGGCTTCTCGTTCAGGCGGAGATCCAGCATCTGGGGGAGCTGGTAAAAAATCCCGCTCGCCCCTTCGTGGCGATCCTGGGGGGGGCTAAAATCTCGGACAAGATCGCAATTCTCGAATCGCTCATCGAGCGTGTGGATGTGATCTTGATTGGCGGGGCGATGGCCTACACGTTTCTCGCCGCGCGCAAGATCCCGATCGGGACATCCCGCTTCGAACGCGAGATGTTGGAGACGGCGTCGAAGATCCTGGTGCGCGCCGAGGCGCGCGGCGCTAAGGCGCTCCTTCCAGTCGACCATCTGACGGTGACGGAGTTTAAGCCGACGGCGGCCGTTGCAACCGAAGGGCCGGGGATCTCGGCCGGCCGGATGGGGGTCGACGTGGGGCCCAAGACTGTCCGGCTTTTCGCCCAGGAAATCGCCAGAGCCCGATCGGTCCTTTGGAACGGCCCCGTAGGCGTCTTCGAGGTTTCCGCCTTCGCTCAAGGGACGAAGCGCCTGGCTGAGATCCTGGCCGGCGCCAAGGCGCACGTGGTCATTGGCGGCGGCGACAGCGCCGCCGCCGTCGAGGAGATGGGGTTGGCGGATAAGATGGCGCACGTTTCGACAGGCGGCGGGGCGTCCCTTGAATACCTAGCTCAAGGGACGCTTCCCGGGATCGAGGCGTTGGAGGGAAAGGACGCGGCTCATGCCAGTCATGAGACATGAGTAACGGAAAGATCATCATCGCGCCGTCGCTTCTTTCGGCTGATTTCAAGAGGCTTGAGCAAGAGATCAGCCTTGTCGAAAAGGCCGGGGCAGAGTGGCTTCACCTCGATATCATGGATGGCCACTTCGTCCCGAATCTGACGATCGGCCCGAGCGTCGTGGCATTCCTGCGCCCTGCGACAAAGCTCTTCTTCGATGCGCATCTCATGGTGACCGACCCGGAAAAATACGCCCAACCGTTCGTCGAGGCGGGGGCTCAGTCGATCTCCTTCCATGTTGAGGCGGTGAATGGCGCCAAGACAAAACCCTTGATCGACAAGATCCATGCGCTCGGGGCCAAGGTCGGCCTCACGATTAACCCCGACACGCCGGCTGAACAGGTAAAGCCCTGGCTTTCCGAGATCGATCTCGTCCTCGTGATGAGCGTCTTCCCCGGCTTCGCGGGGCAGAAGTTCATGCCGGAGGTCTTGTCCAAGGTGCGCCAGATTCGGCAATGGGCCGGCCCCGATTTTGACATTGAGATCGACGGGGGGATCACGACTGCCAATGTCCGAGAGGCGGTCGACGCCGGCGCCAACGTCGTCGTGGCGGGGACGGCGGTCTTCCGCGCGGCGGACCCGGCCGAGGCGATCCGGCAGCTCAAGAGGATCGCATGAAGTTCGGACTTCCGCGGCGCAAGAAACGGGAAACCCCCGAGGGGCTCTGGGTCAAGTGCGAGGGGTGCGGCGAGATCGTCTTCAAAAAGGCGTTCCTGGAGAATGCCGGCGTCTGCCCCAAGTGCGACTACCACGACACCTTGCCGGCTTTAGAGCGCGTGCGCGTGACCTTGGACGAGGGATCGTTTGAGGAATGGTTCGCGGATCTGGCGCCGTCGGACCCCTTGAATTTCACGGTCGGGAAATCCTACTGGGAGAAGATCAAGGAGGCTCAGGAGACCACGGGCCTGAAGGACGCGATCATTGTTGGGCGCGGCGCGATTGAAAAGATCGGCATCGCCTTTGGATGCACCGACTCGCGCTTTTTCATGGGGAGCATGGGGAGCGTCGTCGGCGAGAAGTTGACGCGCGCGATTGAGGAGGCGGGAAGGCTCGGCCTTCCCTTCGTCATGATCTCCGGCTCCGGCGGCGGCGCCCGGATGCAGGAGGCGGCGGTCTCCCTGATGCAGATGGCCAAGGTTTCGGGGGCCCTGGCGGCCTACCGCGAACAGAGGGGTTTCTACATCTCGGTCCTCACCAACCCCACGATGGGGGGGGTGATGGCTTCGTTCGCATCGCTGGGCGATCTCATCCTGGCGGAGCCGCGTGCCCTGATCGGCTTTACCGGCCCGCGCGTCATCCAGCAGACGATACGCCGGGAGCTTCCGGAAGGGTTCCAGACCTCCGAGTTCATGCTTGAACATGGCTTCGTCGACAAGATTGTCCACCGCAGGGAGATGAAAGCCGTCCTCGCGTCGATCCTGCGGTACGCCACGCACGCGACCGCCTGATGAGGTACGAGGATTTCTTCCGGCACCGCCCCGAGTCGATCGCCCCCGTTTACGTTTTCTCCTGCGAGGACGCGGTCCGCGTCGAGGAAGGGGTGGCGTGGCTTTCCCGCGAAGCGGCGCGGCTCTGGGGGGAGGCTCCCGAGACCCTTTGGATTAGCGCGCCGCAGGCGGCCGAGGAGGAGGAGGATGAAGGGGGAACGGCGCCGGGCGCGCCGGGTCTTCTGGCGCAGCCGGAAACCTTGGTGGGGCGTTTATCGGAGGCCGCCGAAGGCGGGTCGCTTTTCGGCGGCGCGCGCCTCCTCTGGACGCGCCGTCTTCCTTCCTTGACGAAGGGGATGGCCGCCTGGCTTTCGTCTTGGGCCGCGTCAGCGCCGCCCACGACCTGCGTCGGCGTCTGGGTCGCCCGCAAGCCGGTCGAGTCTCCGGGCGTCCTGGTGGAGTTTGCACGCCTCTACGGCACGCCGCCGACATGGAAGGCGGGGGCGAGCGCCTGGGACAATCCCCTCGCCCAATGGGTGTCTAAGCGCGCCCGCGTGAAGCACAACCGTGCGCTCTCGCAAGCCGACGCGCAGGTTCTCATTGAGCGCGCGGGGGAGGATCTAGACCTTCTGGCGCGCGAGATCGAGAACCTCGCCCTTTATACCGAGGGGAGGGAGGCGATCTCGATCGACGACATCGAGCGGCTCACGGGGGACCGCCGGAGCGAAGGGATGCTCGCGCTCGCGGGGGCCCTTGCCGCGGGGGATGCGGCCGCGGCGCGCGCGGCCCTAGGAGGGTATTTCACGCAGGGGATGGCGTTTTCCGGCGAGGTGGCGCTCGCCCCCGAACAGGCGGCAATCCCGCTCGTGGCGGGGCTTGCCAGTTTCGCGCTCGACTGCGCGCGGGCCCAGGAAGCGGGGGCGAAGACTACTGAGGCGCTTCGCGCGATCGGAATCACCTGGATGGGGCGCCAGCAGGCGGTTCTGACGGCTCTGCGGCGCGCGCCGCAGGGGGCGTTTGCCCGCTGGTTCGAAATTCTTGCGGATCTCGACAGGCGCTTGAAGACGGAGGGGGGGCTCGCGGCGACCGCCCGTCCGAGGCTCGAGATGGCGCTTGCTGAAATTCTCGTTTGAGAACAAAACATTCCAAGGAGGAGCGCTTATGTCCAAGCAAGTCTCGATCTACATGAAGCAGGGGTGACCCTACAGCCTTGCGGCGATAAGTTCCTATCGCCAAAAGGGGTATGAGGTCGACGTGCGCGACGTCCACGCGAGCGGACGGATCCTGGAGGAAGCGCTGAAGTTCTCCAAGGGGGTCCGGCACGTTCCGATCATCATCGAGGGGGAGAAGGTCGTCGTCGGCTTCGACGGGCACTGAGGGTTTTAGGGGGCGGCGGCCGGGGGCCGTTGGGAAAGAGTGCTGAGTCCTGAGTGATGAGTGATGAGAGAGGGGTGTGTGCGATGAAATTTGCCACCGAGTACCTTTGGTTCGAGGCCAAGACACACCGCGCCTACCTCAATATCACGGGACAGGTCGAGGAAATCGTCCGGAACTCCGGGATCCGGGAGGGGATGGCCCTTGTCTCGGCGATGCACATCACCGCGGGGGTCTACGTCAACGACGCTGAGGACGGCCTCATTGCCGACATCGACGAGTGGCTGGAGCAACTCGCCCCGTTCAAGAAGGGGTACCGCCACCACCAGACGGGGGAGACGAACGGCGACAGCCATTTGAAGAGCATGCTTGTTCACCATCAGGTGATGGTCCCCATCACGGGTGGGAAGCTCGATTTTGGCCCTTGGCAGCAGATCTACTATGCTGAGTTCGACGGGAAGAGGCGAAAGCGCGTGATCGTCAAGGTCATGGGAGAATGAAGTTGGGAAAACGCCAAACGCCAAAAAGCAAACACGAAAACAATGGCGCACAAAATCACCGCTGTGTTTGATGTTTGTTGTTTGGTTTTTGGTGTTTGTTTTTTAATCGGGGGGGTCTTGTGGAGACCAGAAATCCCGTTAGAATACGGGGCTCGTTTGAACGGATTCCTTTTGTCGCTAGAGGAGGGTGGATGGCGGAAATCCTGATTCGCGAATTGCTTGAGGCGGGCGCCCATTTCGGCCATCGGGTGAGCCGCTGGAACCCCAAGATGGCCCGCCACATCTACGGGACGAGAAACGGCGTTCATGTCATCGACCTGCGCGAGACCTTGAAGGGGCTCATGCGCGGCCAGCGGCTCCTGACGCACGTGGCTGCAACTGGCGCTGAGGTCCTTTTCGTGGGAACGAAGCGCTCCGCCCGCGAGGCGGTCATGGCGCATTCCCGGCGCATCGGGAGCCCTTTCGTTCATGAGCGATGGCTGGGCGGCACCCTCACGAACCACGCGACGATCCTCTCGCGCCTGGCGCGCCTGGAGGACCTTGAGCAGATGGAGCGCGACGGATCAATCCAGACCTACAGCAAGAAGATGATCGCGACCCTCCAGCGCGAGAAGAAGCGGATCCTGAGGAACCTCGAAGGGATCCGGACGATGAAGCGCCTGCCGGGGGCCGTGGTGCTCGTGGATCCCAAGCACGAGGAAAACGCCGTCAACGAGGCGAAGCGCGCCCGCATCCCGACCGTGGCTCTCGTCGATACCGATTCCAATCCCGACTGGGTAGACGTCTGTGTCCCCGCCAATGATGACGCGGTGAAGGTGGCCGACATCTTCTTCCGCATCATGGCTGACGCCGTCGCCGACGGCAAGGCACAGTTCGCGGGCGCCGTCGGCGGTCCGCCGGAAGCCCCTGCGCCCGTCCAGGCGCAAGCCCAGAGTATGCCCGCCGCAGGTTAGCCGCTCCGGAGAGCACGTCCATGCCCGTCAGCGCCGACGACGTCAAAAGAATGCGGGAGATGACGGGCTTGCCGATGCTCGAGTGCAAGAAGGCGCTCGACGAAGCTGCCGGCGACATGGACAAAGCGGTCGATATCGCCAAGAAGAAGGGGATGATCAAGGCCGGCACCAAGCTTGCCAGCCGCGCCACCGCCGACGGCCGCATCGGGACCTATGTCCACTCGACGGGGAAGCTGGGCGTCCTGGTCGAACTCCAATGCGAGACCGACTTTGTCGCCAAGTCTGACGATTTTCAGGAGCTTCTGAAGGATCTCTGCCTGCACGTCGCGGGCTCCGGCAATCCCCCGGACTACGCGACGCGTGAGCAGGTCCCCGCCTCGCTCATCGAGAAGGAAAAGGAGGCGATCGCCGCCCAGCACAAGGGGAAGCCTCCCCAGGTTCTGGAGAAGATCCTGCAGGGGAACATCGAGAAGATCTACGAGCGGATTTGCCTCGTGGACCAGCCGTTCGTGAAGGACGACGCCAAGAAGGTGGGCGATCTCATCAAGGAAAAAATGGCTAAGCTCGGTGAGAACGTCAAGGTCGCGCGGTTCGCCCGTTTCGAGGTTGGCAAATAAAGGGCCGCACGAATCCTAACATGCCCAGGCGGCTCCGCTACAAGCGCGTCCTGCTGAAGCTCAGCGGGGAGGCGTTTGGGCCGCGTGGGTCGGCGGGGATCGATCTGGCGGAGGTCGCCAAGATCGCCGCCCAGATCGACAGCGTTTCGCGCAAGGTCGAGCTCGCCGTGGTCGTCGGCGGCGGCAACATCATCCGCGGGGCGCAGTTCTCCGAGCGCGGCATGAACCGCGCCACGGCCGACCATATGGGGATGGTTGCGACCGTCTTGAATGCGCTGGCGCTCCAAGACGCGCTCGAGCGGCGCGGCGTCGAGACGCGCGTGATGTCGGCGATCTCGATGGAGGACCTTTGCGAGCCGTACATCCGCCGCCGTGCGATCCGGCACCTCGAGAGAAAGCGCGTCGTGATCCTAGCGGCCGGCACCGGCAACCCCTATTTCACCACCGACACGACGGCGGCCCTGCGCGCCACTGAAATCGGGGCGCAGGCGCTCCTGAAAGCCACACAGGTCGACGGCGTCTACTCGGCCGACCCGCGCAAGGTGAAATCCGCCAAGCGCTATGACGCTCTCACGTACATGGACGTTCTCAAGGGGCGCCTCAAGGTGATGGACGCCACGGCGATCTCGCTCTGCATGGACAACGCCCTTCCCATCCTCGTGTTCGACTCGCATGTCCCCGGCAACAT
>SBBH01000200.1 GCA_005239795.1 Planctomycetales bacterium | reverse complement strand
TCCTTTGTCCCCAGGGATTTGCGTGAACACAAACCCCTTCGGATAAAAGGAGGTGCCTCTTTACCGGTTTATCGGCTCCTCAAACTGGGGATACTCGTGTCATGAGTCATGAGAAATGACGGAGATTCTTTTTGCTCATGTCCCATGTCTCATGACACATGACTGTATGCGTCCGTCCACAAGCCTCACCGTCCGGTCAGCCAGGGCGGCGAGCCTCTCATCATGCGTCGCCACCAGGAAGGTGGTTCCCGACGCCTCGCGGAAGGAGCGGATAAGGGCCACGATCGACTCGCGTGCCTCGGCGTCAAGATTCCCGGTCGGCTCGTCGCAAAAAACAACCGCAGGATCGGAAAGGAGCGCTCGGGCCAGGGCCACGCGCTGACGCTCTCCCCCCGAAAGCTGTCCGGGGCGATGCCCCGCGCGGGCGGCAAGCCCCACCCGTGCCAAAAGCGCGCGCGCCGCCTCTTCGGGAGAGAACCCCGTGCGCCGGGTGATCCGCGCCGGCATGCAGACATTCTCGAAGGCGGAAAGTTCGGGGAGCAGATGAAAAAACTGAAAGACGAATCCGAACGACCCGGCGCGCAGTCGGGCCGCCTCGCGCCCCGACAGGGCGTCGATCGGGCGCCCCCGCCAGTGGATGCGGCCGCCCGAAGGGCGGTCGAGCGCTCCCAGAAGATGGAGCAGGGTGCTTTTGCCGGACCCGGAAGGCCCCTGAATCGCCAGGATCTCTCCCCTGCGCACCGCCAGATCGATCCCTTTTAAAACCGGGAGAATTCGGCTTCCGTCGCGGTAATCTTTGCGCACCCCTTGCGCCTCCAGAAGAATCTCTGAAGCGTTCATTCGAAATCCAAAATCCCAAATCCCAATCCCCAAACAAATCCCAAATCCCAGTCCCCAATGGCACATAAAAAAACAGGAACGACTGCCGACCCCCTCCCCGGTAAGAAATTTTGGATTTGGGGATTGGGGATTGTTTGGAATTTGGGGATTGGGGATTGGAGATTATTCATATCTCAATGTCTCGACAGGTTCCAACCTCGCCGCGCGCACGGCAGGCCAGAGGCTCGCCAGAACGCTCACCCCCACCGCCAGGAGCCACAAAAGAAAAACGGCCTGCGGGTCGATATGCGTCGGCATCCGCTCCAGGTGATAGGCGATCGCGAAGTCGTACCCGAACCCCTGTTGGAGGCTTTTGTCGATCCAGTCGATGTTCGATTCCGCCAGGAAGCTTAAAGCCACCCCCAACGTCGCCCCGGCCAAGCCGATCAGCGTCCCGCAGAGGACGAAGAGGCGCGCGACACCCCCTGTCGTGGCCCCCATCGACTTCAGAACGCCGATGTCGCGCGTCTTCTCGCGCACCAGGGTCGAGAGGATGACCGCGATCCCGAAGCAGACCGCGACCAGAATCAGGGAGAGGATCACGGCCATCACGCGGTTCTCGGCGTCGACCCAGGCTAGGCCCTGCGGGTTCATCTCCTGCCAGGTGGCGACGCGCGCCGCGGGATCCGCCTCGCGCAGAACCTCCTCGACGGCCTCCTTCATCGCCGGCGCGGCCTGGGGGTCACTCAAGCGCATCCGGATCTCGGAGATCGCCGCGGGGCTGTAGCGGCGCAGAAGTTTCTGCGCTTCGGAAAGCGCTGTCAGGAAAGAGTAGCGGTCGGTTTGGTAGTCCCACGACCGGAAAATCCTTCCGACCGAAAACGTCGCGCGCCCCAGTGTGAGGTAGGTCGGGGCCGCGGACGAGGGCGACGAATGCACGGCGCCGACCACTCCGACCTTCTCCCCCGGCCAGAGCCCGGCGACATCCGCCAGCTCCTCCCCCACCCAAGCCGCCGGCTGTGTGCCGTCAGAGGCCAGAGGCGGCACGGCGCCGCCGCACCAGGCCGCCAGGTCCACAACGCGCGACTCCGCCTGCGGGTCGATCCCAAAAATCTGCGCCGGGACATAGCGGCGCCCTCGTTCCAGAAGGACCCACTGGGAGAGGACCGGCGAGACCGCCTTGACCCCATCCAGCTGGCTCAAGCGCGCGACAAGCGGCGCATAGTCGGTCAGGCCGTAGCTCGAGGAGGCCCGCACCGTCAGATCCGGTTGGACCCCCCGGATCTGCCGCTCGATTTCGCGGCTGAGGCCCCACAAGACATAAAGAACCGTGAGGATCGTCCCGAGCGACAGCGCGATCGACGCCATCGCCAGATAGGAGATCCGCCGAGAGCGGAGGTAGCGAAGCGCCAGGAAGAGCGGATAGCGAATCACGAGTACAAGAGAACCCTCTGTCGGAATGCGGCACGCGGAATGCGGAATGCGCCAGCGGACCGCTTTCGCATTTCGCATTTCACATTTCGCATTTCGATCACATTCCTTTCTACGCTAACGGCTTCATGATCGGAAACAACAAAACATCCCGGATGGAAGGTTGCCCGGTCAAAAGCATCACCAAACGGTCCACGCCGATCCCGACGCCAGCCGTCGGCGGCATCCCCTGCTCGATCGCCTCGAGGAAATCCTCGTCGAGGGGCTGGGCCTCCTCGTCCCCCGCCTCGCGGAAGGCGGCCTGCATCCGGAAGCGCTCCCGCTGGTCCAAGGGGTCATTCAGCTCGGTGAAGGCGTTTGCGCGCTCGGCGCCGGCGATGAACAACTCGAACCGCTCCACGAGGCGCGGGTTCCCCCCGCGGTGGCGCTTGGCCAGAGGAGACATCTCGACGGGGTAGTCCATCATGAAGGTGGGTTGCACCAGATGCGGCTCGATCCCCTTGGCGACGATCGTATCGAGAAGCTGTCCCACCGTGGCCTTCGGTTCGACCGGAAACCCCTTCGCGCGGCACAACGCCTCGAGCCCGGCGCGTTCCATCCCGAGGAAATCGGCCCCGAGGTGCCGCTTTCCCAGTTCCGCGATCGTGACGCGCTCGAAGGGGCGCGCCAGGTCGATCGTCTGTTCGCCGCAGCGGAACGAGAGCCCGCCGAGCGCCTCCTGGGCCACGGTGCGGATCAGAGTCTCAACCATGTCCATTCCCTCGTGGTAGTCGGCGTAGGTCCAGTAGAACTCGAGCAAGGTGAACTCGGGGTTGTGGTTCCGGTCCATTCCCTCGTTCCGGAAGTCCTTGGCGATCTCGTAGACGCGGTCGTACCCCCCCACGATGAGCCGCTTGAGGTACAGCTCGTCGGAAATCCGCAGATACATCTTCATGTCGAGGGCGTTCAGATGCGTCACGAAGGGGCGGGCCGAGGCGCCGCCGTAGAGGGTCTGGAGGGCCGGCGTCTCGACCTCAACGAACCCCTTCCCGTCCAGGAAGCGGCGCACCGCTGCTGTGATCCTGGCGCGCTTCACGAACACCTCACGGACCTCGGGGCTCGCCATGAGGTCCAGGTGGCGCTTCCGATAGCGGATCTCCTTGTCGGAAAGCCCCTCAAAAACGACCCCCTCCTTTTCCTTCACGACCGGCATCGGTCGGATCGCCTTCGCCAGGACGACGAATGAAGCCGCGTGGAGCGACCGCTCGCCGGTCTTCGTGACGAACGGTTTTCCTTCAATGCCAATGAAATCCCCCAGGTCGAGGAGGTTCCAAATCTCCCAGTTTTTTTCGCCCAGCTCGTCCTTCTTGACGTAGATCTGGATCTTGGCCGAGCCGTCCTGGATGTGGGCGAAGACTGATTTCCCCATGACGCGGATCGAGAGGATCCGGCCCGCCGTCCGGACGGACGTTTCCTTCAAACCATCGAAACCGTCCAGGATCTGCTTCACGGCGTGCGTCCGCTTGAAGACGTGCGGGTAGGGATCGACCCCCAGCTCGCGCAGACGCGCCAGTTTCTGCTTTCGAACCGAAATGAGTTCTTCTTCGGGAGTCATGACAGGGTCGCCAGTCGCCAGTCGCCAGTTGCCAACAAAATCCCCTGCGCCTTGCTCGTTTTTGGGGACCGGAGACCGGGGACCAGGGACTTCATTTTTTCTTCCATGTCGTTCCCTGCGGTGTGTCCTCCAGCTCGATCCCCTGAGCGGCGAGTTCCTTGCGGATCGCGTCCGCCCTGGCGAAATCCCTCTGTCGGCGCGCCTCCTCGCGCGCCCGGATCTTCGCCTCGACCATGCTATCGAGCGTCCCCTTTTGTTCCAGGGAAAGACCGAGCCCCAGGATCCGGTCATAGTCGGTGACGAGCGTCCGCTTCTCACTGGGCGGAAGTTTGGGATCCTTCAAAACGTTCCAGAGGACCGCCAAGGCCCCCGGCATGTCGAGGTCGTCCCCGACACGCTCCAGAAACTCCGCCCGGAGGCGGCTCCCCGCGCTCGAAAGAGGCGCCCCCGCGACCGGCAGTTCGCGCACCTTCTCCCTGAGGCTCGCCAGTGAATTCCTGGCGCCGTCCATCGCCTCCCAGGTAAAGCTCAACTGCTTGCGGTAGTGGGCGGTGAGAGACAGATAACGATAGTCCCTGGGCGAGTACCCCTTTTCGATCAGGGCGTCGAGGCGCAAGAAAGTCCCGGCGGATTTCGCCATCTTCGCCTGGTCGATGACGAGAAACTCGCCGTGCACCCAGAAGCGCACCCAGGGGCGCCCCGTGGCCCCTTCGCTCTGAGCGATCTCGTTCGTGTGGTGGATCGGGACATGGTCGATCCCGCCGCAATGGATGTCGAACGCCTCCCCCAGGTACTTCATCGCCATCGCGGAGCATTCGAGATGCCAGCCAGGAAACCCCTTGCCCCAGGGGGAATCCCATTCCATCTGGCGCTTTTTGTCCTTCTCGGGGGGGGAAAATTTCCAGAGGGCGAAATCGGTGATGTTCCGCTTGGCCCGACTCATCTCAACGCGCGCCCCGGCCTTCAAGCCCGCCAGCCGCGTCGGCGCGAGCTTGCCGTAATCCTTGAACTTCGCTGTGTCAAAGTAGATCCCGTCGTCGGCCCTGTAGGCGAACCCCTTCTCCTCGAGGCGCCGGGCCAAGGCGATCTGCTCAGGAATATGGTCCGTGGCCTTGCAGACGATGTCCGCCCTTTCGATCCCGAGCTTGTCCATGTCGCGGAAGAACGCCTCGGTGTAGAAGGCGGCGATTTCCCAAACAGTCTTCCCTTCGCGCGCCGCCCCCGCCTCCATCTTGTCGTCGCCCGTGTCGTCGTCAGAGGTCAGGTGCCCCACATCCGTGATGTTCATGACGTGGCGGACGGAAAAACCGTGCGCGCGCAGGACCCGCTTCAAGATGTCTTCGAACAGGAACGTCCGAAAATTCCCGATGTGCTGATCGTTGTAGACGGTGGGGCCGCAGGTGTAGAGGCCGACTTGGCCCGGGACCAATGGGGTAAACTCTTCGACCCGACGTGTTAACGAATTGTGAAGTCTCACACGAAGGTCCCGGGCCGAAATGCGAAATGCGAAATGCGAAATGCGCAGGTAGATGGCCGGCGCATGACGCATGACGCATGACGCATGACGGTCATGTTCAAAATGTTACTTTTTAAGCGACTCGAGCACCGCCACCGCATGCGCCACGAACGCTTCCTGACGCCCCACCTCCCCCTGCCCCTCGCCGGTCTTCGCCTTCACGTTGACGCACGAAGGATCGATCCCCATGACGCACGCGAGGCTCCGGCGGATCTCGTTCTTGCACTCGGCGAGCTTGGGAGATTCCAGGATGATGGTCGCGTCCACCGAGGCGACGCGGAAGCCCGCCTGCCGAGCCATCTCGATCACGGCGGGGAGGATCGTCTTCACGCTCAAGGCCCCCTCCCATTCGGGATCGTTGTCCGGGAAATGCTCGCCGATATCCCCCAGCCCCGCCGCCCCCAGGATGGCGTCGGCGATCGCGTGCGTCAGGGCGTCGCCGTCGGAGTGGCCCACAGGCCCCTTGTCGTGGAAAAGCTCAATCCCCCCCAAAATGAACGGCCGCCCAAAATCCAGGCGGTGGATGTCCCAGCCGATGCCGACCCGCATACGACACCATTGTGAAACACCAAACACCAAAAGCCAAACACCAAACAAACGCCAAACACAAAAAGCCTATCGTACGCCAACGCTGCTTCGTTTATTGGCGTTTCTTCGTTTTTCGGATTGTTTGGTGTTTGCTGTTTGGAGTTTGGAGTTTTATCAGCGCTACACCGAGAACCTAATATTCAGGATGTCTCCATCGGCGACGCGGTACTCCTTCCCCTCGAGGCGCAGTTTCCCCTTCGCCTTGATCTGCTTCTCGTCGCCACCGACCGCCTCCCAGTCGGCGTAGGCGAAGACCTCGGCCCGGATGAACCCGCGCGCCAGATCGGAATGGATCGCGCCGGCCGCCTCGACCGCGTTCGACCCGGCGGGGACCGTCCAAGCGCGCACCTCGTCGTCCCCCACGGTGAAGAAATTGATGAGCCCCAGCGCCTTGTAGGCGGCGCGAATCAGGCGGTTTGAGGCCGGCTCGCTGATCCCCAACTCCTTAAGAAAGGCGGCGCGGTCCGCCTCGGGAAGCTCGCTGATCTCCTGTTCCACCTTGCCGCAGATCCGGCTCCCGCCCAGGTATCCGGCCGGGAGATCCCCCGGGGCCACGTCCCCCGTCGCTACCCCTTCAGGGACATTGACGACCGCGAGCGCCGGTTTCATCAAAAAAAACCGGTAGCCGCGCATCTGCTTGGCCTCGTCCGCCTTCAGGGCCGAAACGTCCACGACCGTCCCCGCCTCGAACGCCGGCTTCATCCGCTCAAGCTGCGCCAACTCCTTCTTGTCCCGCTCCTGTGTGGGGGTCGATTTTAGGACCGATTTTCTCAGCGTGTCGATCCGCTTCTCTAAGACCGCCAGGTCCTCGAAGGCCAACTCCTCTCGGATCTTCCCAAGGGCCCCTTTCCATTCCTGCTCCTTCCCGGCCGAGAAAGCATCGACGACGCACGCCAGGGCATCGACCTTTCGCATCTGGGCCACACGCTCGGCGGCCCCCTTTCCCGAAACCCCCAAAGGGGGAAGGTCCAGGAATTCGACCGCGGCCGGCGTCTTTTTCTTGGGCTTAAAAACCTCGCACAGGCGGTCAACCCGTGGATCCGGCACCTTCACGACGCCGATCTCGATCTCGCCGGGCTTCGCGGCATGCGCTCCGGCCAGGGAGGTGAGCGCCCGGAAAACAGTCGTCTTTCCGGAACCCTGGTATCCGATGAGGCCGATACGCATTAGGAGAACTATACAAGCACTAAATTCAAAGAACTAAATCCTAAGCAAATTCGAAGCACAAAATTCAAATGACCGGAACATGCAAAGTGCGTGGGTTGTGTTTTTGATTTTGAATTTTCTGTTTCGTTCTTGTTTAGGATTTAGGATTTTCCGTTTGGAATTTAAGAAGTCTGTCCCCTCACAGATGCAAAGGGCGGCGCTGATATTCGGCCAACGCCACCTGATATTCCTCGGGAGTGTCCATCCGGAAGAGAACCCACGGATCGTCCACCGGTATCTCGAGGACGCGCGCGGGGTCTTTCCGGATCACCGCGTGCCCCGGCTCATCCGGCCGCAACCTCATGAACTCCGGAAAGACGGCCGCGCCGTAGATCGCCGGGTGCCCCCTCCGGCCGGTGCGCATCGGGACGACAATCTGTTTTTCCGCCGGGCGCTTCTCCCAGACCGCCAGAAGCGCGGCCACCGTCGCGTCGGCGACAAGCGGCATGTCGACCGGCCAGAGGAGAAACCCCTCCGCCCCCTTGGGAAGCGCTTTCATGCCCGCCTGGATCGAGGAACTCTGCCCCCGGGCATAGTCGGGGTTCTCGACCACCGTGAGACCGGCCGAAGGGAGCGCGGCCTGCACCCTGGCAGGCTCATGCCCCAACACGACCACCGGCGCCGCAAGGGAGGCGCGCCGGCAGAGATCCAGAATCACCTCGATGGCCAAACGCCCCCCGAAATCGAGAAGCGCCTTCGGGCTCCCCATCCTCTCCGAACGGCCGGCGGCCAAAACGAGGGGAATGATCATTTCAAAAAACCCGGTCCACCTCATGCGTCCAGCGTATCCAGCCAGTCCGCGGCGGGACGAACGTGGATGCCGTCAACGGTCCGGGAGCGATCGGCGGCCTGAACGATCTGGAGACTCTCATCCGGGGACAACCGCCGTGTGAAATACCGCAGCGCTGGAGAAGGCGTCGCCTCCGAGCGCTTGACTTCAACGAGGAGACGCGGCCGCCGGTCCTCCACGACGGCGAAATCCACCTCTCGTTTCTCCTTGTCACGAACGTAATAGAGCTCGCCTGAGCGACCCTGCGTATCGACCCGATAATGCAGCCATTTGCGCAAACAGACGGCGACGGCGTTCTCGAGGCGGACCCCCCCGTCGCCCGGTACGGCGCCGGTGTCGTAGAAATACACTTTCGGCTCTTTCAGGATCGCCCGGGCGATATTCCGGTGCCATGGGGGCACGAGAAAGACGACATACATATGGTCGAGAACCTGGATCCAGCGTTTGACGGTGTGGGCGGACAATTCGAGATCGCGTCCGAGCGAGGCGTAGGAGATCGGCGATCCGACGCGTTCGCGGAGGAGGTCAACAAGCAGGAGAAGCGTTTTCACGTCCTTGACCGGTTCCAGGTCCTGGATGTCCTCGCGAACGATCCGCTCGAGATGCTGCTGTCGCCAGCGCGCTGCCTCTTGATCATCGCCGGACAGGTAAGGTTCCGGGAATCCGCCCCATCGGATCAGCCGCTCCAGGATCGCCGCTGGGGGAGCGGATCCCCTCAGTTCGCGGACGGACAAGGGGTAAAGACGGTGCAGGAAGTACCGGCCGGCCATGGAGTCGCTCCCCCGCCGGTAGAGATCCAGGCGCGCACTGCCGGTGACCAGGATCCGCGGCGGGATCCCCTCCGTGTCGTAGATCCCTTTCAGACGCCGTTTCCAGGATTTCAGCTTATGGACCTCGTCGAGAATGACGAGGGGGGCCTTGCGGTCCCATGTCTGGCGCAGGATGACGAGCCGGTCCCGGTCCGCGTCGAAATTCAAGTAGCAGGATCCTTTCCGCGCTGTGGTGAGGCGGCGCGCGAGGGTCGTCTTCCCGACTTGGCGCGGTCCGGTCAGGAAGACGTACTTCCGATCCAGGTCGCTACCGATCGCCTGCTCTTGAATGCGATACATGCGACTATAATGAAATACGATTCATTAAAGTCAAGTCTTAAAGGAGGTCCCACGCTTTTGGGTCAATACCGATTCACCCCGACCGCCGCCGTCTTAAGCCATCTGAAACCCATGTTCAGTTCCTTTCTTGTCCTACCGCAAGCCCACCCAGCAACGCCGCCAAATTAAGCAAACACCTCCTGGAAAGAAGGGGTAATCATACATACCCGTGCGGCGGCCGTTTGAAAACGGCCAGATCAACATTTTTGAGACGGCTAAAACGACACGCAGGTTCGTCACCCCACTTGCTGTAGAGGACCCCCAGAATAGTGCCCTTCTTCATCGGATTCCCACCATCGCATCCAGGAGCCATGCTCGGTTGTCACTTCCTCCCAGAATCCTCTACACTCCCGCATTGGGGGTTCATCGGCTGTGTATCTGTAAACTGACCATCGAACAACACTGTAGTGTGGATAATATCTTGTGGTTCCTCTCACCAGCCTTCCGCTACAAGAACCATCCTCCTCTAGGATGGAGAATCGTTCTCCCTCTCCATCCATATCGTCAAGCTCGACCGGCGGGCCGATCGGATCTCCGTCGGCGTCGAGACGCTGGTACCTCCCCCCGTCGCTGACGGCGGACGCCATCGCCCAAGGAGACCAGACGCACAAGGCTGACCCGGTCATCAACGCCCATAACCATTTTCTCATCACGTATTCACCTCCTTATGGAGTCGCTGGTCCCCAGTTCCCGGTCCCCGGTCCCCAACAATACTCTTTTGCCAAATCTCGAGATCCTTGAAATCCTTTGCCTTTGGCCGTTGCATTGCCGTTTCTTCAACTGGCGACTGGCGACTGGGGACTGGCGACTTCTTTCAACGCTCTTTCAGCATAAACCCGCGCCATCTGCTTCCGCCAGTGCATGGTGAAGTCGGTGTTGTCGAGGGGGCGGGCCGGATTGTAGGCGAGCGCGGCCGCTTCCTTGATCGTCGCCTCGGTGAGCTTCTTTCCCACCAGGAACCGAGCCGCCTCCTCGGCCAGCTTCGGAGAGGACGCGATCCCGCCGAAGACGATCCGGGCGTCGGTCACGACCCCTGACTTGCCGAACCAGGCACAGGCGGCCACACCGAGGACCGGAAAGTCAAAGGCGCCCCGGCGCCTCAGTTTCTGGTACGACGCTCTCCAGCCATTCAAGGCAGGAAGTCCTGCCTGCGCCGTGCTTCGCCCGTTCCAATCAGGCGCGGCAGGCAGGCGGATCTCGGTCAGGATCTCATGGGGTTTTTTCGTCAGGTACTGGATGCCGTCGTCCCTAAAAAGATCCTTCGCCTCGACCGTCCGCGCGCCGCGCGGCCCCACCAATTTGAACCGGGCGCGCATCGCGACCAGGATCGGCACCGAATCGGACGACTGCACCGCCCAACAGCGGGGAGAGCCCGGCGCCACCCAGCAGATCCCGCCATCTTTTTTCATGCAGAAATCGATCGCCTTGCGCCACTCATAGGTCTGGTTGTAGTAGTTGCAGCGTGTGTCGAGGCAAACGTTGCCGCCCAAAGTCCCCATGTTCCGAAGGATCGGCGTCGAGATCGACGCCACCGCGTGCGCCAGGCCCGGATAGGCCTGGCGGACCACTGGATTTTCACAGATGTCGGTGAGCGTCTCGCCCGCTCGGATCACGAGCCCCTTCGCGGGAGTCCCAAAAATCCCTTTCAGTTCCGCGAGCCCGGACAACCCCACCACGGTCTTGGGCGTCTGATGCAGTCGCTTCATGTTCGGGAAAAGATCGGTCCCGCCGGCGACCGGCATCGCGTCGGGCCCTTCGCCAGCCAGAACACGGGAAGCTTCGGCCACCGACTTTGGAACGACGTAGCGGAAACGGGGGAGGCGCATCATAGCCAGAAATCCCAAATCCCAAATCCCAATCCCCAAACAAATCCCAAATCCCAATCCCCAATGCTCATACAAACCTCACAGCTTGCCTATGATGGCGCTCAGAATGCTCAAGACCCCAGCTGATTCCTTCAGCAACTCACCAACTTCGATCTGCGAACCCCATCTCCCCTCAATGATCCGGAGCCAATACCGGACTTCGCGTGCCTCCTTGCGGGCAATCCCCAGGATTCTGCGCGCGTCCGCTTTGGTCAACGCCCCGTCGGCTTCCTCCACATTGGCGCCAATAGAAGCGCCAGCCCGCGCCAACTGGTCCCTCGCCACAAATGCCTCGGGCGTGCCTGGCAGACGGCTTGTCAAATCCAGAATCTTCAGCGCAAACTGGAATGTCCGCTCTCGGATGTCATGAGGCTTTCTCTCTTCCCGCACCATTGGGATTTGGGGATTGGGGATTCCTTGGGATTTGGGGATTGGGGGTTGGGATTTCATCATCGCGCCGCCTTCCGTCTTCCCGGATTCTTCGCAATCCTCGCCCTGCGCTCCGCCTCTCCCGCCACCGCCTTCCCGTCCCCTCCCTCCCAAGGCGGGGGGGCCACGATCGGCTCGGGCCATTTCACGGCGGGGAGTTTCGTCGGGCCGTAGCGCCCCTCCTTCCCCTGTTCCTTCGCCTTCAGGGCTTTGAGGACCTTGTCCGGCGTGATCGGGACCTCGTCGATCCGGACGCGCACCGCGTCGTAGACGGCGTTGGCGACGGCGGGCGGCACCGGAAGAAGCGGCCCCTGCCCCGCCTCCTTGGCCCCGAACGGCCCATTGGCATCCTTGTCCTCCACCAGATACGTCACCACCTCCGGCATCTCCATCGTCGTGGGGCTCTTGTATTCCAGAAGCGACGGGATCTTGTGCACCCCTTTTCGGAACACCTGCTCCTCCATCAGCGCCTCGCCCAGGCCCATGTAGATCGACCCTTCCACCTGGCCGATCACCAGCGTCGGATTGATCGCTTGCCCGCAGTCGTGGGCGATCCAGATTTTTTCGACCTTTACGATCCCCGTTTGGGGGTCGACCTCGGTTTCGGCAATGCAAGCCGAGTAGCTGTAGGCGGGGGAGGGCCCGACACCCCCCCCCTTGAATTTGGCCGGCGAAGCGGGGGGCGTATAGGAGCCGGTCGTGGCCAGGGTCCCGAACTCCGCCTCCGCCAGCTGGATCGCCTCCGCGAAATCGATCCCCCGGGCCGGGTCTTCCGCGTCAAAGACGCGCCGATCCGCGAAGACGAGGCGCCCCTTGGGAAGCTGCAACTT
>SBBH01000005.1 GCA_005239795.1 Planctomycetales bacterium | reverse complement strand
GATGCCTGTTATCGCTGAGCCGCTTTTACGAACTATTTTTGGAGGCATTTCCCCTTTGAAATGTTGGAAAAGTCACCACTGAACTGGGGATACTCGAGGGTTCGCACAAAAGCTATTCAGGAGGAGGCGCCGGGGCGAAGACGGTCTTCCCAAAGCGCTTCAGGAACCCCTGCTCCTCGAGCACTTGGAATGTCCGGTCGTATCCCTTGAGCATCACCAGGCGCTTCGTCTGTTCTGAGAGGTCAAAGGGATCCACGCGGTAAAGTTCCAGGTCCTGGTATGGTGCGATGTAGATGATGGTGTTCCTGCGCCGGAAATCGAGGTGAATCTCCAGGAGCTGGATCAGTGCCTCCCTTTGCTCCTTGAGGAGAAGCCTCTGGGCGAACGTCTCCACGGTGGCGAGGGCGCGCTCGACCTTGCGCCGGTTGTAGATGGCGATCTGCTTCTTGGCGTCCATGGATTGATCCCGGCTCTGCGGATAGATCCCCAGAAGCCCGATATTGAAGAGCGATCCGAAGGTGTCGGAGAACTGATAAGCCTGGTAGACCGACGAGACAAAGATAAGGTCCGCTCCCGACTCCTCCGCGACGTTCGTGGTGTAGGGGTCGCGCAGTTCCCCGTCGATGTAATAGGTCTTCTTCCCGTCCTGGGACACCGGGAAAGGGGCATAGATCGGAGGGAGCGACATCGAACAGGCTGCCGCCTCCGAGACCGACGCCCCGCTCCGGTAGACGTAGTCGTTGATCTGATCGCTCGACTTCTCCCCGAAGACCACCGTACGGGGGTTGTCGAGCTCGGTCGCCAGGATGTAGAGCTCCGTGCGCAGGTCCTCGAAGCGGTTCATCCCCTGGGTGACCTCCTGGCGGATGAACCGCTCCAGCCCCTGCACCGTGTAGCGCGCGGTGATCGCGGCAAAATCGATGAGGCGCAGGTCTGCCAGCCGGAACGTCCTTCCCGTGCGGTATTCCGTATGGTTGCGGACCCGCCGGAAGTACGACCTCAAATCCACGGGGGTCCGCTGGAAGACCGCCTCGGCGGGGGCTCGGATCTTGGCGATCTCGTCGATGGGACGGTCGCTGGCGGCCACCAGGCATGCGAACAGCGCCCCGGCGCTCGAGCCGATGACGGGATTCAGCAGAAAGGGACCATAGGGACGGGCCTCTCCCGAGGCGCGCGGCCCCCCCACAAAGTGATAACCGAGCGATTCGAGAGCCTTGGCGACCCCAAAATGCCAGTAGACAACCTTGGCGCGCCCCCCGAGCGCCTTGAATGCCACTTTGGTCTTGGTCTTGAAGAGGTCGTCCATGGTCGAGGGACCGGAGGGGTCAGACATACGAGGATTCTACGAAGTGATTAGTGATTAGTGGATAGCGGTTAAAGCCGAAATGCCTCTAACCACTAAACACTATCCACCAACCACTTCCTCACCGTCGTCGCCGATCGCGTCGACGGGACATGACTCCTTCGCCTCTCGGCAGGCCGCCAACTCCTTGGGTGTCGCCGGCTGCTTATGAACGAAAGAATGGGCCTCCCCGTCGTTCCCCTTGAAATGCCCCGGCGCGATCTCATTGCAAAGGTCGCAATCGATACACTGGGCATCGACATACCACCGGCCCATGGCATTGTCATGCCATTTGTTCTTTGGATCAGCCATGGATCGAAACTCCAAAAGACAAACAACAAACGACAAACAAAGGGAAAAAATGAAAAACGCCCAAAAAACAGACTTGGACAAAGCAGCGCAATTTCTCTTCTGCCATTGTTTTGTGGCGTTTGGTGTTTTTCGGTTTGTTTGGTGTTTCGGATTTTGCCGTTTGGCGTTTCATATTTCGCCTATAAGACGCTGTATCTTGGCCCCCCTCCTCCTTCCGGCGGCACCCAGGTGATGATGCCGTAGGGATCCTTGATGTCGCAGGTCTTGCAGTGCACGCAGTTGGCGGCGTTCAGCTTGAGGTGCCGCGCACTCCCCTCCCCCTCCATTTCGTAGACATTGGCCGGACAAAAGTTGACGCAGGGATTCCCATACTCCTGGGCACAGCGGGTGCGGCACAGATCATCGTCGGCCACCAGGAGGTGCGGCGGCTGGTTTTCCTCATGCTGGGTTCCCGAGTGGAAGACATCCGTGACCTTGTCGAAGAGGAAGGTCTTGTTGTCCCATGCCAGGTCCGTGTAGCGATGGCGCTCTCGCGCGTCCCCCTTGCGCAAGGTCTCATGGTCGGGATGTCCCGGAAGACGATCCGCAAGAAGCCTTCCCCCGAAAAGCATGGCCAGGCCATTCCGGACGACCCCCGCGAACAAGCCGTGGTCGAAATAGGAGTGAAAATTTCGGGAGGTCTTGAGCTCTTCAGAGATCCAGGATTTCTCGTACGCCTCCTGGTAGGCGGCGAGCGTCTTTTCCGACGCATCCCCCGCTTTCAAGGCCGCGAAGGCCGTCTCGGCCGCGAGCATCCCCGATTTCATCGCCAGGTGGATTCCCTTCAAGCGCATCACGTTCACCATCCCAGCGGTGTCCCCCACAAGCATCAACCCGTCTGAGTAGAGGCGCGGGACGCTGAAATATCCCCCCTCGGGGATCGTCTTGGCGCCGTACTGGACGATTTCGCCTCCCTCCAAGAGATCCCGAATGAAAGGGTGCGTCTTCCAAAGATGAAATTCCCCATGGGGATCTGCCGAAGGGTCCTTGTAGTTGAGCCACGTGACGTATCCGAGAGACAAGCGGTTGCCGGACATCCCATAGATAAAGCCTCCCCCCATGACGTCGGCGTCGGCGGGAAACCCCAGCGTGTGGATGACACGCCCGGGACAAGCTTTTTCGGGACGAACCTTCCAGACCTCCTTGACGCCGGTGCCGTAAACCTGCGGGTTCTTCCCCTCATCGAGCCGCAAACGGGCGATGTGCCGCTTGGCCAGGGTCCCGCGGGGGCCCTCCCCCAAGATGGTCACCTTCGCCGCCAGGTCGATCCCTGGCTCGAAGTTGGGGCGCTTGGCGCCGTCCTTGGCGATCCCCTTGTCGCCGGTGCGCACTCCCACCACGCGATCCCCCTCGTACAAAAGCTCGCCGGCGGCAAAACCGGTGAAGATGTTGCCGCCCGCTTCCTCCACCCTCTGCCCCATCCAAGCGCACCAGGCCGCGAGCGACACGACAAAATTCCCATGGTTGTCCAAAGGGGGCGGATTGAAAGGAAGCTTGAACGCCGACCCCTTCGTGAAGAAGCGCACCTCGTCGGAGGCGACCTCCGCCTCGATCGGCATTCCCCGCTCGCGAAAATCGCTCATCAGCTCCCGCATTGCGCGGGGGTCTAAAACCCCTCCGGAGAGGCCCAGATTCCCCACGGCGGCTCCCTTTTCGACCACGGCCACCGCCGGTTCGAGCTTTCCGTCGGGATGGGCGCCGTTGTGCTGCTTGACGAGCTGAAGAAGGTGGTAGGTCCCGGCCAGGGAGGCCGGCCCGGCGCCGACGAACAGGACATCCAGATCCATCCGCTCGCGCTCACCCATGGAAGCGGCGGGGTTAACGTGAATACTCGTTGATCTCGTAGATCTTGAGCTTGCCCTGTTCGAGGAGATTCCCCCCCTTGTCGTAGACCAGAATCGCCTCTTTGTCGCAGACGGCGACGCACAGGCCGCACCCGACGCACTTGGCGGGGTCGACATCGGCGACCGCCAGGACCCCCTCGACCTTAGCGCCGCTCCTCAAGCTGATGCACCCATAGGGGCAGACGTCCACGCAGAACTCGCACCCCGTGCAGCTTTCCTCGATCACCTTGGCCTTGGGAAGGTCGGCGAGCTTCCGGCGCGGCTTGATCTCCCCCACCTCGTCCAGGATGCACTCCACCGGGCAAACCGCCGAGCAAGCGGCGCAGTCGATGCACCGCTCGGGAATGATGTGGTGCAGCATCTTCTTCTCGCCGTAGATCGCCTCGGTGGGGCAGATGGCCGCGCAGGCGGTGCATCCGATGCAGGTTTCCGTGATGTCGTGGGGCATATACCCCGATTATATCGCACTCTGGACAATGCGAAACGCGAATTGAGAAATGGCGCGCAAGCGTTTGCTAAGACCCGAGCACAAAGGTACTCTGTTATGCAAGATGCCGATCCTAGCCAACTACATCGCCGACAATCCCCCGCACGTCATCCAAAAGACCGCCTCAGTGCTCGAGGCCGCCAAGCGGATGACCGCCGAAAACGTCGGGGCGCTCGTGATTCTCGACGGCGACAAGCTGGTGGGGATCTTCACTGAACGGGATCTCATGAAAAAAATCGTCGCCCAGGGAAAGGATCCCGCAAAGAGCTGCGTCGCCGACGAGATGACCGCGAAAGTGGCCCTCGGCACGCTCTCCATGACGGTCGAGGAGGCCCTCCGCACGATGAAGCAGGCCAAGTGCCGCCACCTTCCGATCGTCGACCAGGGGAAGCTCATGGCCACCGTCTCGATCCGCGATCTCATCGAGGTCGACTGGCGCGAAAAAAAGGACGAGGTCCGCTGGATGAAGGAATACATCCAGTACGCGCCGCCGGGCTCTTAAAGACGAGGAGGCTGGCGCATGCGCAGCCGTTACGTCGTCGCCTCCGGCGTGCTCTTCGGCATCATGGCTGCGGTTCAGACCCTGCGTGCGCTCAATCAATGGCCGGTGCTTGTCGCGGACCAAGCAATGCCGGTTTGGGCTTCCTGGGTCGCCGTGGCGATCACCGGCAGTTTCTGCGCCTGGGCGTTTCGGTCCAGGCAAAAGTAATATCTAGCGTTTCTTCAGCGGTTTCCACCTTCGCGGCTCGATGCATGGGGAGCGACGGCGGGCGCTCCTTTTTCGTGGGCCGCTCATCGGGAAACCACCTACCCACCTCGGTGCCGATGCGCCCCCTGATGGCGGCCACTCCCTTCCGTCTATGCCCATGCGGCTTGCCGCATGGGAAGCGACGGCGGACCCACCGTAGGACCGATAGGTCTGTAGGCGGGCGGGGGACGTTCGCCGGGCAGACTTCTTTTCCAACGCCCGGCTCACTTCGGTTCGGCGACGGGCGAGGTAAAGTGGGCGAGAGTCTCTCCCGGAAGCGAAAGTCTGCACCTCGCCCTGCCGAACATACCCCCTCGGGAGCAGCCGCCCGGGGGCGCACGCTTCCCGGTAAATCTCCAGCGCGGTAAAAAAACAACAGGATTCCTCTCACCCGCCCCCAGAGGTATCGCCACCCTGTCGTACGTGCTCCAGGGCGTCTTTTTCCACCGGCCCGCTGCTTCCAAAGAAACAGAAGTCGTCTCCAACCGAAAGAAAAAGGCCGCGAGGCGGGGCTCGGGATCTGTCTGCGCCGTGCCTCCAATCCGCCCAAGGTGGAACGGCAGACAGGCCCCGCCGGAGCGGCCGACACCTTTTCGTGGTTCGTGAATCATGGATCGGAATACGTCGCTTGCCAAAAGGTTACGGGCCACGGGTTCTGCGTTGCTGTTGTCGCCCGAAGCGTCCCCGGCGACCGCGAGGCGACGGATGCCGCCAGCCGCGACCGTCGCCGAACCCGATTGAGCGAAAGAGATTTAGCGCAACGCTACTTTTTAGGGGTCAACGCCACCCCCGCATAGGAAACATACGAACCTATCTCGTCCACGGGGCTTTGCGCGTAATCGATCATCGTC
>SBBH01000180.1 GCA_005239795.1 Planctomycetales bacterium | reverse complement strand
CGCGGCGATCTTGGCGTCCCGCCAGAGGTCCCCCACCGATCGGGCGGATGTCACGCGGCGCCAAGCGATCCGCGGACGCAGATAAAAGGCCCGGTAGGCCTCCCGCGCGATCTCCTCAATCCGCTCCGGGGCGAGATGCGGCAGGCGGATCACGGCCTTTCCCATCGGGTCGATCGCCTCAGTGTCGTCGACCAAGAATCCGTCCCGCTGGAACTGGTCGTGATAAGGGGTCCCCTTAAAAGGGGTGGCGACCGAGAACATCACCTCGGTCACCGGCATGGCGTGGACCTGCTCCAAAGTCCCGCGCAGGGAATCCTCCGTCTCCAAAGGCGAGACGCCGATCATGATGTTGAGCTTGGCGCGGATCCCGTGCCGGTCCAAAAACTCCACCGCGCGGTGGACATCCGCGACCGACAGGTCTTTCTGGACCGAGTCCAAAACCGCCTGGTTCAAGCTCTCGACGCCGATGTCGATCGACGCGCACCCGGCCGCCGCGAGCGCTTTGACCACCTCCTCGTCGATCAGGAAATCAGCCCGCGAGAGGCATCCCCACTCGATCCCCAACCCTTCCACACCCCGGCAGATCTCGAGCGTCCGGGGCTTCGCCCACAAAAACTGGTCGTCCAGACACATCACCGAGCGGAACCCCAGCCGCGCGAGGTCTTGAAATTCCGCCACCACGCGCGCGCTCGAGGCGATCTTCGCCTTCGGCTTGGCCGCGCCCAGGCGGTAGGCCTCCATCTCGCGGGAAAAGGAGCTCGACGTGGGAACGCAGTAGGTGCAGCGAAAGGAACACCCTCGCGAAGCGACCATCGTCATGAAGGGGAACGCGCGGAATTTGGGGTTGGCGAACCGGTAGAGATATCTCCGGTAAGCGGGGTGGTCCCGCGCCGGGATCGGCAACTCGTCAAACGGCCGATCGGGGCCGATCGGGGCATGGACGACACGCCTCTCTTTCCCCTCGAACCCATCGAGGCGGCTTGTCCCGGTCGGGTCCCCTTCTGCCAGGAATTTCACGATCGCCCATTCCGCCTCGCCGCGTATGACGATAACGCGCGGATCCACGAGATACTCCGCCGGCACGCGCGTCGGCTCCGGCCCGTGGACGACGATCCGGGCCGCGGGGCGCGCCGCGAGAATGAGGCGGATCGCCGCCAGATCCGTGGGCTTTGAGAGGATCACCCCATGCAAGACATAGACGTCGGCGTCGTCCGTGGCGAGCCACCGGCGGAATCCCTCTTCGCGCATCCCCTCGAGGGCGGCGTCGAGATAGCGCACGTCAAAACCGGCTCGCGCCAGGCACGTGAAAGCGCTCAGGTTCACGAGATCCGGAAAGTGGTAGAGCTCATAGGTGCATCCGGCGAATCGCTCGGGGGCGCGCGCGGTGACAGGAGGCGGCTCAATGAAGGAAACCTTCATGCGAGGGCCGGCTCCCGCGCGGCGGACTGCCCCAAGGGGCTCTGCTTCAGGGCGTCGCAAGCGCCGCAGATCTCGCGTTGGCGCGTGAAGAAATCACTCCAGGCGGAAGATCTCCAGATCGTTTCCAGGGGATCGCGCATCAGATCCCCCATCTTCACGTGCCACAAACTGCAACAGGGGGTGACCTTCCCCTCGACGTCGACATAGGCGTAGTTGTCTGTGCGCAGGCAGAGCCGGTCAAAGCGCCCCGCGAGCTTCATCGGGAGCGAATGGTCGATCGCGGACCAGACGGGAACCTGGTGGCGGCGCCCCATCGCCCGGGCCGCGCGCAGAAGATCGCGTTCCTCCTCGTAGGAGATCCGGGCAACCGCTTCTCCTGCCTGCGCCGCGCCTCCACTGCCCCAAGATGGCGCGGCAGGCAGGCCCGACATCGACTGGAGCCGAGCCAGATGCACCCCTTGCAGGCGGTGTTCCGCGGCGAAGCGGATCAGTTCCGCGAGGCGCGGCTGGGACCGAGCAATGAGGACGCATTGCAGATAGAGGTCAAGGCGCGGCCGCGCCGCGCCCCGCCGGCGCGAGAGCTCCCCGAACCGATCCAGGACTTTGCGGCTCTCCGGGTGCCCAGTCCCGTCCGGATCCCCGCCGGCGGGGAAGAGATCCACGGAGAGGTTCACCTGGCCGACGCCCGAATGGATCGTCTCGGCCTGTCGTTCCTCGTCCAAAAAAGTTCCGTTCGTCGTGTAGCGGACAAGCGCCTTCGGGCGGCGTTTTCGGACAGCCCGGACCATCTCGAAAAGGCGCGGATGGAGGAGCGGCTCCCCCCATCCCGTGAGGGTCGCGACACGGAGGCCGGCGGGAAGCTCCGCGAGGATCCGCGCAAAGACGGTCTCGCTCATGTCGACAAGCGGCATCCCCCAGCGCGTCCGGGGGCACATCCGGCAGTCCAGGTTGCAGCGGTTGGTAACCTCGATCTGGATCTCTTGGGGGAGGCGGCTCCGCCGCCCCAAGGCAAGCCGCGCGAACTTCCACGCCCGATCGATCATTGCGGTTATTTTAGCCCTCTTGCGGCGCTCTGTCGTCCGCGAATCCTCCCTATAATCCTCGGATGCTCCTGGTCGGCCATCAGCCGAATTACCTCCCTTATCTGGGGTTCGTGCACAAGATCGCGCAGGCCGACGCGTTCGTCCTCGTCGACAACGTCCAGTTCGTCAAGCGCGGCCCGTTCGGCTGGATCCACCGCAACCGCGTCCTGACGCGCCAAGGCCCCCTCTGGCTGACGGTGCCGGTCCTCACCAAGGGAAAATTCACGCAGACGATCCAGGAAACGACGATCAACAACGCCCTTCCCTGGGCGCACAAGCATTGGCGCACGATCGAGATCGCGTACGGAAAGGCGAGGCATTTCGCGCGCTATGCCCCTCCCTTTGCCGAGCTCTATGCACGGCGCTGGGAAAAGCTGACGGACCTCAACGAAGCCTTGATTCTGGCGATTCTGGCGGCTTTCGAGATCGACGTCCCGGTCCAAAAAGCCTCGGCGCTCGGCGTCTCGGGGAAAGCCACCGAGTACGTGATCAATCTCTGCCGCAAGGCGGGAGCCGACGCCTATCTCTCGGGAGTCCACGGGCAGGATTACCTCGAGCCCGCCCGGTTCCAGGCGGAAGGGATCGCCCTCCGGTTCCAGGCGTTCGCGCATCCGGTCTACCCCCAGGCCCATCCGGGAGCGTTCACAGCGAATCTCTCCGCGATCGACCTTCTCTTCAATTGCGGACCGGAAAGCAGAAAAATTCTACTGGTTTCTTGAAGACTCGGATCCATCTGTACGGAGCCACGCGGTCGCGGCCCTGAACCAGCTCGGCGAGAAATCGGCCGCGCCTCAGCTCATCCAACTCCTCCAGGATGCGGACTCAGATGTGCGGAGGTCTGCGGCCCGGACTCTTGGGGATCTGGGCGAAAAATCAACCGCGCCTCAGCTCATCAAATTCCTCAAAGATCCAGATCCGAGTGTGCAGGGGTCCGCAATCCGCGCGCTTCGAACCCTTAGAGGAGTGATACTCCAAACCCCTCAATCTCTTCAAGAACTCGAGGATGCCTCAAAGGAAATTCAGGTTTGGTGGGAGGCGCACAAAACAGAACCCCAGTGGCATCCTGCAAAGTAAAAGACCCCGTCCTTCCGGGTGGGGTCTTTTACTCCAGAAGGCTCGCCTTGAGTTCCGGGGTCCGCACCCTTTTTAAATGCCTGAGGACATCCGCCCGAACCTTGGGATCGGGCGACGCCCGCGCAGGGTCAGCATGCTGGACACCACGTCTGGCGTCCGCCCTTCTGGATCCGAACGCCTTAGGTCCGCCAACGCCCTGAGCCGCTCTTCCACCGGATGGATCTTCTTCAACTCGCGCTGGACAACCAGGACCTCCTGGGAGAGCCGCTTGATCTCCTGGTTCAGACGCGCGCGCTTGGACCTCGCTCACAAGCCACACAAGAAGAACTCCCACAGACAATCCCCACAGGACAGCCTTTGTCACGGGCATGTCATTCCACCTCCCGTCGGTTTAGCGCTCGATTCAAAACGCCCGCGCCAATGCGGCGGGACGCGGGGGCAGACCTCTGGCGGCGTCCGGAACAGCCGCCTTCGAACTCCGGCAATGCCGTCGTAGACGCGATCGCGCCAAGAGGCAGGAACAGCGCCTGCGAGTCGCGCGCAGACGGCCCAAACCCCTCCCAACCTCCGCATCACATAAAGGGTCGCGGTGGACCGCGTCAAAAGGGCGCCGGCGGCTGTTCGCACGACGATGCTGTTGGCCAGTCGTTGGCGGTCCCGTTCGGCAGTGGCGCTGCGGAAGGCGCTGCTCTCCAGCGGAGCGAAATGAAAAAGCTGGCTTCGATCCCTCGCAAGGACAAAAAGCACGAACCGATGACAAAGGCCGCAATGGCCGTCATAGAAAATCGTTTCGCTCGCATTGTCCCCCAAAAAGGCTTTCTTTTTTTTCATTGATCGTTAGACGAATTTCCCCCAAGGGATCCGGCTGAGCTGGATCAAAATTAAGATGGCGAGCCAGGAGATCCGCGTCCATCTGTACGCTGCCGGACATTGCGCCAACCCCATGAGCGCGAGCACAAAGGCGAACCCCACGACCGGAAGCAGAAAGTAGGTGGTGGCGATGAAGAGCATGAGAAACCAGTCCCTCCGTCCAGACAGCCAGCGCGGCCATCCCGAGGGGAAACCCCAGGCCACCCCTCCCTCGAGGAATGTCAACGAACGACGATTCACGAATCAGCGGCAGGCCGGTTTTTCGAAGCGGACGTCGACATACTCCCGTACGGTCGACAACTGGGGATCCCTTCCCAAGACCTCGCGGAGATTGGCGATCTGCTCGGCCAAAAGAATTCTTCCCGGGCCGCTTCCGTCCGTGAGGAAGATTGAGACGCCCGAAACGGTCTCGAGGACGATCTGTCCCGGCGCCCGGAAGCGCGTCCCGCGGGAAGCCGTCAGGTTCGAGACGTCGATCGACTGGATCCGGGCCTGGGGAAATGTCTCAACCAGGCGCTCCCGCGCGTAGAGGTCCAGGATCTCGTAGACGGTCTGGAGGACGCGGTTTTTCGGAAGCGGCGGGCAGTTCCGAGCGCTGAATCCCACGCCTGTCAAGACGGGGAGGCCAAGAACGCCGTGGCAATACCCTTCGGCGGGAAGGACGCATCCCTCCCGATCGAGCAGAAAGGCGCCTTTTTCCTGAACCACCAGCGCAGGCTCGCGCCATTCGACCCGAATGGACAACTTCCCAGGGCCGTCCTTACGGACCTCCGAGACGCGCCGCACCCAGGGGACCGCTTCCAGACGCTTCCCCACCCGTTCGGCAAGCCCGGCATCAAAAACCGAGGCGCTCCGTTCCCGCCCGGCATCCGACACGGCGGCCGCCAGGGAGGAAGCCACCCGCGGCGAAAGCCACGCCGGGATCGGCTCCCAGGAGATCGAGCCCAGTGGAATCTGATATTCGGGGCGGCCGGCGAGCGATTTCTGCATCCCCCACAAGGCGAGCCAGACGGCCAGCATCCCGAGCGGGATCCCGACGGCGAAGGCCGTGCGCCGGGGTGTCGCGGCCGCCCAGGCGGCTCCTCGTTTGAAGATCGTCCGAAGCGGCGCCGCCTGGCGAGCCAGTGCCGCTGCGGCTCGGCGCATCCCTCCCCACAACCGGCATTTCTTCCCCATGCGCTTTCCTCGGGCCCGGAGGCCCGCGAAACGCGCAGGGCTCTCGGATCTCAGGATTTCGGGTTCAACCCCAGCTCTGCGATCCTTTCGCAGAGCTGGCCGTAAGAGATCCCCACCGCCCCAGCCGCCTTCGGCAGAAGGCTCTTCTCCGTCATCCCGGGGATGGTGTTCACCTCCAGGACGTACGGGACGCCGCCCGCCGCGAGGATCACGTCGACGCGCCCGACGCCCCGGCACCCGAGGGCGGCAAACGCCGCCTCTCCCGCGCGCCGGACCGCCGCCTCGTCGTCGAGCGCCATCGTCGGGAAGACCACATAGTGAGTCCCCCCATCCGGCGCGTACTTGGCTGTGTAATCGTAAAATTCCCGCTCGGGCTTGAGCTCGATCAGGGGGAGCGTTTTTCCCTCCAGGATGCTGACGGTGAACTCGCGCCCCACGATCGCGCGCTCGACGAGGATCTCATGTCCCAGCGCAAACGCCTTGGCCGAAGCCTCCGGAAACTCCTGTGCGGATTTCACCTTGCTGATGCCCAGGCTCGAGCCGTCGCGCGTGGGCTTCACGAACCATGGCATCGGCCCGATGACGCTTTCGACGCGCGCCAGATCGGGGAGGGGATCCCTCGCGGCCAGAACGATCCCCGGCGCCACGGAAAGCCCTGCCTTCTGGAACACCACGCGGGCGGCCGCCTTGTCCATAGCTAGGCGGCTCGCGGTCACGCCGCTCCCGGTGTAGGGGATCTCACGACGCTCGAGCGCCTCCTGGGCGCCGCCGTCCTCCCCGAACCCGCCGTGGAGCAGGAGAAACGCTACATGAACGTCCTCTGGAACTTCCTCGAGCGTCTTGTCGCGAGGATCGACGCGAATCACCTCGTGCCCCGCTTCCTCCAGGGCCCTGGCGACCGCGCGCCCCGAGAGGATCGAGATCGGCCGCTCTCCCGACCAACCGCCATACAAAACACAGATCTTCATAAGTCCCCGGTCCCCGGCCCCCGGTCCCCCACTGACGCAGACTCTTCCTGGCGACTATTCATCAAAACCCCACATCTGGACCTCGCACGCGAGCGTGACCCCTGTGCGTTTGTGGACCGCCTCGCGCGCCCGGTCGATGAGGCACCGCACATCCGCGGCCGTCCCTCCTCCCTCGTTGACAAAAAAATTGGCGTGGCGTTCCGAGACGACGATAGCGCCGACGCGGACCCCCTTGAGCCCCGCCTCCTCGAGAAGGCGGCTGGCCGACAGTTTGTCCTTTGCGCCGGGGCTCGGCTCCGGATTCTTAAAAATGCACCCAGCGCTCCAATCTGCCAGGGGCTGGGTTTCTTTCTTGTAGGCCATCACCTCCGCGAGCCTCGCCTGCGCGGCCTTGGGCGAACCGGCGCTAGGCGCCAGCACCGCCCCCAGGACGCACCCTCCGCCCAGATCCGCCGCGCGGTAGGAAAACCGCACGCGCGCGGCCGGCACGTCGTCCACGGCGCCGCCGGGTCGCAAAATCCGCAGGGACTTCACGGACGCGCTGATCTCGCCGTAGCGCCCCCCGGCGTTCATCGCGATCGCCCCTCCCACCATGCCGGGGATCCCCCCGAGCGCGGCGAGCGGCTCGTATCCGCGCCGCGCCCCCTCGTGGACCAGTTGCGCCAGCCCTGCCCCGGCGCCGGCG
>SBBH01000057.1 GCA_005239795.1 Planctomycetales bacterium | reverse complement strand
CCTCCGATCCGGGGAGATCCTTGAAATCGTGGTATCCGCGGGCGACGAGCCGGTTGACTAATTTGATCGCCTCTTTGCGGGCTTCGGTGTTGCCCGAGTCGATTGCCGTCTGGAGGATCGCGCGGGCGCCCTTCCGCCAGCCGTGGATGCCCCAACCCTTCTTGTCCCCCTCGATCATGAGCCCGAGGGCTTTGATGGCCTCCGTCGGGAAGGTCGGGGCGAGTGTTGCGAGGTGTTCGGCCACTTTGAAGTCCGGATCCACTTCGCCAGCGATCATCAAGGCGGCGATCAGGTTGTCCATCGACCATCGGGCGTCGAACTTCCCACAGGTGAACCACCGACCGAAGCCGATGAGCTCCCCGGCGCGGCGGAATTTCAGGCGGTGTTCCCAAAGAGCCCGGATCCGGGCGAGCACCGCGGAGGGGACCTCCTCTTTCGTGTTTTCCAGGCTCCTCCCGATGTGATGGAGGGCGTAGCAGGCGAGCGCCTCGGGTGCCTTGGCGTAGAATCGGGCGAAGAGCCCATTTTCTTCTTCCAGCGGTATAAGCCCTCTCCAATAAAACGCCATCAGGTGCTCGGCTAAGTGCGTCTCGGCAGTGTCCAGATCCCTCCTCGATGCCGCCTCTCCGTTGATCCGGTCGATCGCCGCGGCGTACTCCTCGCGCAGGATTTCGAAGGCCGGGTCGTACGACTCGCAGTAGACGATATAGGTCTCCCACGCCGCGTCTCGGAGATCGCTTTGATCCGGCGCCCGCGGGAAGATCCGTGGCACCTGGGCGGCCGTCCATTTTTCATCGAGCAAAGCCAGCCAGGGGAGCCACCTGCCATACACGGAACGGATGGCCGGGGAACGATCTTTCGACGGATCCAGGCGGGCTTCCAGGACCTCCCGGACCTCCGGCATCTCGTCGAATCCGCGGGCCAGGCGCTCCTTCGCGCCGGGGCTCTTTTCCAGAAACTTCCGAACCCAAAGGGCATAGCGGACCACCGCGTGCATCGCCTCGCCGCGTACGGTGTTGATTGAAACGTTCTCCGGCTCGCGGAGGGAGCCGTCATCTCGCTTCTCATCTTCAAGTGTCGGGTCGGGATCGTCCGTAAGCGGAAGCAGAACCTTCCAGGCCGTTTTACGAAGCTGAAGAGGGAGTCCTGGCGGCTCCGCCACAAAACCGGCTTCTAACAAACCGGCGATCGTCCGGCGGGTCCAGCCCCAACCGGCGTCCATCCCCTCATCCTCCTCCTTTTGGCGGCCGGGGATGTCCCGACGTTGTCGCACGACCCAATCGCAGAGCTCCAGCGCGGGGGGCCAGGGAAAAACCTTCTGGTTCTTCACGGCGTGTTCCAGCCCCCACAAGATGGCACTGACGTAAGACGGGTCGAGCCCTTTGAAGAGCAGAGCTTCCTTGGCATAGGGCTCTGGGTTGGCCGACACCACTTCTGTCAGCAGGCGCCCAAGCCCTTCGGGGGATGGGCTATTCCATTCCTTGGAGGGCTTCCACTCCTTGAGGTACGCGACGAGGTCGGGAACCGCAAGGACGCGCAGTTCGTCCGCCGTCTTAGGACTGGTGGGACCAACCCATGAAACACCGGAGCGGTAGACGTAGTCCGGTCTATGCACCGCCCACTCTTTGAGATTCTCGACCCGGGGGTGCTTGTCCTCGGCCTGCTCATCGTTGACCCATCCCAGAATCTTGGCCTGTTCCTTTGGAGTAAGGCGATCGCAGGCGTGGCGAAGGAGATGGATGTACTCGTGCCGGTAGTGCGGATCAGAAAAAAACTTTTTACGAGTCAGCCACTTCCTGACCAGTGGCATTGCCTGCTCCGCCTGCCCTCGCAAGAGGTGGAGAGCGATCCGTCGGAAGATCGGCCAACCGCGCCGGCCAAGGTGCGTGACAAAAGTGGCGGCCTTGGATGGATCCTTAGATGCGATCGTTTCGGCAGCATCGCGGACGGCCGAGACGAGAGGGCCCTTTATCCCCGTCTCCGCTTCCCGTTCATTCTCAATCGCTGGCCTCCAGATGTACGAATAATCCGGGCCGGGTTTCTTGACCGTCTTCCGCTGGGAAAGCCGCATTGCCGTGTCGAGAAGATCGCACAACAGAGACAGGGCATCCTCTCCGGCTGCTTTCACCAAGGCGGGGATGCTCTGCTGTAGGATTTCCGTGTAATCATGGGTTTCGAACCGAGCCCGGGGCTCCGGCGTGACATCCCATTCCCTCGGCCTGCCTTCCGGGCGACGCTTCGGATCTGGAAGGACGGCCAGAAGAGATCGCGCAAGATCCAAAGCCGCCTCTTGCTGGCGCTCCGCGGAGAGACGCTGGACTAACTGCCCAAGCTTTTCTGGAAGCAACGGGTATGGGTCGATCTCAATCCAGTGTTTGGCCTTCTGAACAAGACCGGCAGAGATATCCGGCGGCATCGCCAGGGCCGCGTCGGCGAAATCGGCGTGGACATAAGGATTATCCGCTTCGGGCGCATCCAAGATGATGTCTCGGACGACCCCCGCGGTTTCCCGATTATGCCCGGCCACGCGCGCGAGATACTTCGCCTGAGGCCAAGTGGGAAACCGAACGAGTCCCCTTCGAGCATCTCGGATACCGTAAGGGGGATCGCTGAAAAAACCCTTCTCCTGAAGAGGCTTGAGCCAGGCCGGGTCAGACAGCTTTCCAAAGAAATAGGCCATGACCCGTTCATTCTTTGGAACGTTGTTCCACAGGAACTTCAGATTGTCCTTTGATGGCTTGGATGCAAGCAACCGATCGAGTTCCCGAATGACGATCAAGTAGCGCGCTTCGAACCGATCGAGTACGTCCTCCCAAACCAAGCAGGTCCTGTCCCAAAAGTCACGGAAGTTGGTTTCTATCCTAGGTGGGCGCGCCAGACCGTTTCGATGGGCTCGCTTGTGAAGCGCAGTCGGCGTTTTCCTCCCAGCCATCGCCAGCCACGTTTCAGCAATCGCTCCCTTCCGGTCGATTTCAAGAGCCTTCAAAACTGCGAGAATGTTTTCCCTGTGGCTTTCCTTTGAAAGCGCTTCTCCGCATTCTCCGCACTTGGCTGGCTTGCGGCGCTCAGTCAGAGGAGCCAAGGCATCGCGGAGGCCACTTTCCAGCTCACGGATCAGGTGCCAAACCAGATGCGAGCCCGTCTCGTAGGGCGGATGTGCATCGATCAATCGGCAGGCGTCATGAAAAAATGCTGCCAGCCCTGGACCCAAGAGGCGATCCAGCTTTTCGTGAATACGCGCGTGGCGGGGGTCTCGGAATTGAAAGCCCTTATCCGAACCCGACGGTTCCGGACTGCTCGACGGAATCACAGCTCCCCCTTGAACGCCTTGTCCAGGACCGCCGGGAGGAGGGCGTCGAGTTCGACGGCGATGTCAGTCTGCCGGCTCTGGAGCGAATCGACTCTTGTTCGAAGTGCGTCCAACCTTGCTGAGATCTGTCGTTGCTCATCTAGCGACGGCGGAAGCGTGATCGGGAGAGCCTTCAACTTGGTGGCGTTCACATTCGCCTGTCCGGTCATCTGCTTCCGTTCGCGGAACATATAATCCCGACCCATTGGTGAGTTGATGTAATAGGAGACGAGCCCCGGGACCGCACGTTCGGTGTTCAGTCGGAGACGGATCAGGTACGAGGCAAAGCCGTATTCCCCGTCAGCCTCGAAAACAGCACATTTCCCGACCAGCTCGGCGCTATTGGTTCGGTTCACCAGGATGTCGCCCTTTCTCAATAGGAACTTATCCCGGTTGCTGGCCGCAATCGGCAGGTACTTCAGGTCTCGAAAATCCAACCGACCTTCTTGGATATTGCCCATCCTGAGAATGGGAATGCCTGTTTGATCATCCGTGGTTTTCTCTGAGGTCCCATAGCAATCATCAAGAACATAATCCCCCAGGGTCTTTTGGAGCCATCCGCGCGCGCCACCTCCAGAAAAAATCTGGTGAATCACGGAATTCAACAGTTGCCCGCTTTCTGTATCAGCCGAACGGCGAAATGCACGTGCCTCGGCAAGTTTTACGGATAGGTCTTCGATTCTTTTGACAATCCGCTGCTGCTCAGGGAGCGGGGGCAGGGGAATGGTGACCGCCTGGAATTGCTCTGGGCGAATCCGATTTTTCCCGCTG
>SBBH01000239.1 GCA_005239795.1 Planctomycetales bacterium | reverse complement strand
GTTTGGCGAGGGCTCGCGGGGGGAGCGCTGTGTTTGGCGGGGGCGCTGTCGCTTGAGACGATTCTCGCAGCCCTGCGCGGCGCGCCGATTACCGACAGCCGCCACCCCATCGTCCAGACCCTCACCGGCGGCGTGGCCAGTCCCGTGAAGGCGCTCGCGATCCTGTTGGCCGTGGGGCTGGCCCCCTTAGCCGAGGAGCTGCTGTTCAGGCGCCTCTTGCAGTCGGCTCTCGCCGCGCGCGTTCGCCCCTCGGCCGCGCTTGCGGCGACGGCGTTCCTGTTTTCACTCGCGCACCAGTCCCACAGCGATTTTCCCTGGACGTTCTTGCCGCACGCCTGGATCGGCCTTGTCTTAGGTGTTCTCTTCCATCGGACGGGGAGCCTTGCTCCGGCGCTCTTAGCACATGCCGCCAACAACGCCGTCGCACTCACCTGGGCGGCGCTGACCATCGGGGTTGGGTGATTTTCTCATTGCACTAGGTTCGCTCTGGCCGGGGAGGATCGGGGCGCCTCGCGTCCAGGTATCCCCGCAAAATGAGAAGAGCCGACATCATGTCGAGCTTCGCCTTCTTCTTTTTGCCGGACCAGCCAGTGGGGCGAAGCGCTGCGCGCGACTCCTCGGTGGTGTGTCGCTCGTCATAGACGTCGACGGGGGTGTCGAAAGTTTGCGCGAGCCGCTCGCCGAAACGGCGGATTTTTTGCGCGGCCGGCCCCTCCGTGCCGTCGGTGCGAAGCGGAATCCCCAGGACGATCCGGCCGACCGGCGAACCGTCCTCGGCGTAGCCGGCGAGGATCCCGGAGAGTTCTCGGCAGACCGCCTCCAGATCTTGACCGTCCCAGTGCAGGGTCGGGAGGCCCGTCACGGCTGTCTGAGTGGGGTCTGAGACTGCCAGGCCGATGCGGCGATCGCCATAGTCGATTCCAAGGATGCGCACGATTAGAAATGAGAACTGGGAACTGAGAAATGAGGAAGGCAAAAGAGGGAGACCTTCCCCCTCATTTCACATTTCACATTTCTCATTTCAAATCAGAATTCTGTTAAAGGTACTTGTCGAGCTTCTTCTCTTCGAGCTTCGTGACGATCTGCTTGATTTCCTGAGCCTTTTCGCGCGTGGTGACAAGCGTCACGTCCGGCGTGTGGACGATCACCAGGTCTGAGACGCCGAGCGCCGCCACCAGGTGTTCCCCTTCGGAGGAGACGATGTTGTTTCGGCTGTCGATCGCGACCATGGTTCCCTCGGAAACGTTCCCGTCGGCATCACTGTTTAAGTGGTTTTCCAGCGACACCCAGGAGCCGACATCGTCCCAATGGAAGGAGGCGGGAATCATGAGGACGCGCCCTGCTCGGGCGGCCGGCTCCATAACGCCGTAGTCGATCGAGATTTTTGGAAGCGTCGGATAGACCCGGGCCAGGGTCGCCGCCGCCTGGGGGGTCCCCCAATCTTTCGCGATTTCTTGCAGGCCCGCCGCATGGGCGGGGAGGTGTTTTTGGATTTGGGCCAGAATCGTGCGGGTGCGCCAGACGAAGATCCCCGAGTTCCAGAAGTGGTGGCCGTGTTTCAAGTATTTCTTGGCAGCGGAGAGCGTCGGTTTCTCCGTGAATTCCTGGGCGCGGAAGACTGTGATCCCCTCTGGGGCGTCGTCGAATTTCTTTCCTTTTTCGATATAGCCGTAGCCGGTGGCCGGATAGGTCGGTGGGATGGCAAAGGTCACGAGAAGATCCTGCTGCTTGGCGAGTTCTCCAGCGGCCCGGATCGCCTGCTGAAACTTGGCCGCCGGCTCGATCGTGTGGTCGGCGGGCATCACGACGAGGACGGCGTCTGGATCGCGCGCCGAGACGGCCGCGGCGGCGAATCCCACTGCGGCAGCTGTGTCGCGCCCAGCGGGCTCGGCCAGGATGTTTTCGGCCGGGAGCCCCGGCGCCTCGCTTTGGATCGCCTCGCACAGATCCTCCGTGGTGACAACCCAGAGATGGGCGGCTGGCACGGTCCCTTGCAGGCGCTCGACGGTGGCCGCGAGCAGGCTCTTCTGGCCCGCGATCTGGATCAGCTGTTTGGGGCGCGAGCGGCGGCTCCGGGGCCAAAACCGCGTCCCCGAGCCGCCCGCCATGATCACCGCGTGGAGCATGCCGGTGATCCTAACGAACCTCCTTCGGCTCTACCAGTCGCTAGTCTCTAGAAAAGAAAAAAACAAAAAAAAGAAAAAAAAGGGGTCAAGTCTATTTTATAATATTTAGAGCTCTCTGATGGCAGCTATTCCTTATCAAGCAGTCGTGTTCTGCGATCGACGAACGGTTCGTGCGCCCCTACAATTTGCGAGTGGCCGCCGTTCTCCTGGAAGGCAAACGGATCGCCGAGCGGATCACGCGGGATGTCCGTGCGCGCGCCGAGCGCCTGCGCCGGGAACGGGGAACTGTCCCGCATCTCGTGATGGTCCGCGTCGCCGGGAGCGACGCCTCCGGGGTCTATAGCGCCCGGCTCGAAGCCACCTGCGAATCGGCCGGGATCCGGTTTTCCGAGCGGCGCATCCCCCCGGCCTCCGGTGAGCGTGGGATTGTCGAGCTTTTAGAGGTTCTGGGCCGTGACGCGGCCGTCCACGGGATCCTGGTCGAAATGCCGCTTCCGCCGGAGGTGGATCTGGCGCGCGTGCGCGCGAAGATCGACCCGGCCAAGGACGTCGAGCGGATCAATCCCATGAACCAGGGGCTCGTGGTCTATGGCGCGGTGGAGCTCGCCCCCTGCACGGCGATGGCGGCGATGGAGATCCTGCTTGATTCGAAGGTGCCCCTGGCGGGCAAGGAGGCGGTGGTGGTGGGGGCGAGCGGCATCGTGGGAAAGCCCGTTGCGCTCATGCTTCTGGGCCATTACGCCACGACGACCGTTTGCCATAAGGAGACGCGGGATCTGGATTTTCACACGCGCCGCGCCGATATTCTGGTTGCAGCTGTCGGCAAGGCGGGGCTCATCACGCGGGAGATGGTCAAGCCCGGCGCGGTTGTCGTTGACATTGGCGTCAACCGCGTGGCGGGTCCCGACGGGAAATCCCGCCTCGTCGGCGATGTCGACTTCGACGCGGTGCGGGAGGTGGCGGGATTCCTGACGCCGGTCCCCGGCGGCGTGGGGCTCGTCACCACGGCTGTGACGCTCCGGAACGCCGTCGCCGCCGCCGAGTCGGCCGGCAATTGACAATCCCCCTCAGCGTCCTACGATGAGTGTAAAGGGCGCGCACACGCATGTGCGCCCCTAGGAGCGAGAGCACAAAAGAGAGATCGAGGGAAACAACCATGTACGAAAAATTTACCGACCGCGCCCGGAAAGTCCTGAACCTGGCGCGCCAGGAAGCCCAGAGGTTTAACCATTCCTACATCGGCACTGAGCATCTTCTCTTGGGGCTTGTAAAGGAGGGGAGCGGCGTGGCGGCAAGCGTCCTCGAGGGGATGGATGTCGATTTGCGCCGGGTCCGCACCGAGATTGAAAAGATGGTCCAGCCCGGCCCCGACACCGCCCAGGCGGGCTCCCCTCCCTTGACGCCCCGCACGAAGAAAGTCTTGGACTACGCGATGGAAGAAGCCCAACAGTTGGGGCACTCCTACCTCGGGACTGAGCATCTTCTGCTGGGGCTCTTGCGCGAGACCGAGGGGGTGGCGGCCAAGATCCTGATGAACCTGGGTCTGCGCCTGGAGGATGTGCGCGAGAAGGTCCTGGATCTTTTGGGCTCGGACGCCGGGGCCCAGACACCCGAGTTCACCGAGAAGCGCCCGGGGCGCGAGGGGAAGACCAAAACCCCAGCCCTGGACGCCTTCGGCCGGGATCTCACCGAGCAGGCCCGCGAGGGGAAGCTCGACCCGGTGATCGGCCGGGAGCGCGAGATCGAGCGGGTGATTCAGATTTTGTCGCGGCGCACGAAGAACAATCCGGTGCTTCTGGGGGAGGCGGGGGTCGGCAAGACCGCCATTGTCGAAGGATTGTCGCAACGGATCGTCTCGGGGAATGTCCCGGAGATCCTCCGGAGCCGCCGGATCGTCGCCTTGGATCTGGCGATGATGGTGGCTGGCACCAAGTACCGCGGGCAGTTCGAGGAGCGGATCAAGGCAGTGATGAACGAGGTGGCCCGCGTCAAGAATGTCATCCTCTTCATCGACGAGCTCCACACGCTGGTGGGGGCGGGCGGCGCCGAAGGGGCGATCGACGCGGCGAACGTTTTGAAGCCGTCGCTCTCGCGCGGCGAGCTCCAGTGCATCGGCGCGACGACCTTGGACGAGTACCGCAAGCATATCGAGAAGGACGGGGCCTTGGAGCGGCGCTTTCAGACCATTGTTGTGGAGCCCCCCTCCAAAGAAGAGACGTTCGAGATTTTGAAAGGGCTTCGCGACAAGTACGAGGCGCACCACCGCGTCCGGATCACCGACAAGGCGCTCGAGGCGGCGATCGATTTCTCGGTGCGCTACATCTCCGGGCGGTTCCTCCCGGACAAAGCGATCGACGTCATCGACGAGGCGGGAGCCCGCGTGCGTTTGAAGACGATGACCAAGCCTCCCGACCTCAAGAAGCGGGAGGATGAGATTACGAAGCTCGACAAGGAGAAGGATGAGGCGGTCGCCAACCAGGATTTCGAGCGCGCGGCGAAGCTGCGCGATCAGGTCGACAAGGCCAAAAAGGCGTTGGAGGCAGTCCAGCGGGAATGGCGCCAGAACGCGATCGAGACCGATGGGATCGTCGACGAGGAGGTGGTGGCCGAAACCGTTTCCCGGATGACGGGGGTTCCCCTCACCAAGCTTGCCGCCGCCGAGGCGGAGCGGCTCCTTAAGATGGAAGACGAGATCCACAAGGCGGTCGTGAGTCAGGACCAGGCCATCAGCGCCGTCGCACGGGCGCTCCGGCGCTCCCGCTCAGGGCTCAAGGATCCGAGGCGCCCCGTGGGGTCCTTCATCTTTCTGGGGCCCACCGGCGTCGGGAAGACGCTCCTGGCGCGAGCCCTGGCACAGTTCATGTTCGGGTCGGAGGACGCGATCATTCAGATCGACATGTCGGAGTACATGGAGAAGCACAACGTGTCGAAGCTGATTGGCGCCCCGCCCGGCTACGTCGGCTACGAAGAAGGGGGCCAGCTCACTGAGCAGATCCGCCGGCGCCCTTACGCGGTGGTGCTCCTGGATGAGATCGAGAAGGCCCACCCGGACGTCTTCAACATGCTGTTGCAGATCCTGGAGGAAGGGCGCCTCACCGACTCCTTCGGCCGGCATGTCGACTTCCGCAACACCGTCCTCATCATGACCTCCAACATCGGCGCCGACATCATCAAGAACCAGGGTGTCCTGGGGTTCCAGAAGAAATCAGGCGAGGTGACGTACGAAAAGATGAAGGAACACCTTACCGGCGAGGTGGAGAAGCACTTCCGGCCGGAGTTCCTGAACCGCCTGGACGATCTCATCGTCTTCCGTTCACTGGGGCGCGACGACATGACCAGGATCGTGGAGATTGAGCTGGGGCGCGTCATGCAGCGTCTGAAGGGACGGAAACTCGATCTCGTCGTCACGCCAGAGGCCAAGGCGTATCTCGTGGAGAAGGGATACGATCCGGATTTCGGAGCGCGCCCCCTGCGCCGGCAGATCGAGCGGTCGATCGAGGATCCGCTGGCCGAGGAGATCCTCCGCGGCCGCTTCAAGGAGGCGTGCCGCGTGGTGGCTCACGTCGTCGACGGCAAGATAGATTTTCGCGAGGAGCCTCTGGAGAGAGACGTCGACAAGTCCCCCCCGCCGAAGGAGCCGCAGGGCGCCGCCAACGCGTGAAAGAGCGCGAACCTCGAGTATCCCCAGTTCAGTGGTGACTTTTCCAACATTTCAAAGGGGAAATGCCTCCAAAAATAGTTCGTAAAAGCGGCTCAGCGATAACAGGCATC
>SBBH01000065.1 GCA_005239795.1 Planctomycetales bacterium | reverse complement strand
ATCCCCATGCCCCTTTCATGCGCCCCCCTCGTCTTTTCGTTCCGATCTTTTCGCGCGAATCCCATATAAGGGGCCGTGTGGAAACAAGTTAGACGACAAGGCCTCTCGTAAAAGATCTCCGAGATATTCGCTCATGTCCCGTGAATCCTTCTATCACACAACGGTTATGACCACACGGCCCCTCAATATAACAAACGTCACGACGTTTCGTTGAGGCACAAGCGGAAAAAGAAAAGCCGCCCCGGGGAAGATCCAGAGCGGCATAAAACGTAACGAAAATCGAGCGAGGCGGCCTGCTAATCTGATTTCGACTGCAAGAAACCGTAGTCGATCATGACAATCTCCTGGCCATTCATTCCCGTGCAGGCCACGGGATCGCAGTAGAGAAACTTATCGGGTTGGCAGGACGCGCTCGTGATCGTATACGACACGCTGCCATTCTCGTCAGGCCGTGCGTCACTTAATTGCATCAAACAAACCTCAGGCTCCTCCCCCGCGGCGCCGCCGCCGGGATCCTGGGGGGGAGTGGGCCCCTCATCCCCTCTTGCGGCCGGATCCAGGGAAGTGAGTGTCATCGTATTGTTAGGCGGACCGACCATCGACTCCAGGCCCAGATTTCCGATATCGCCGGGGTTGGCGGAGTTAGCCAGAAGCAGGAACCTGTCCAACACGACGGTCCCTTGGGACTGTGAGCCGGCCACCATGCCGATCGAAAGGGGCGAAAGGGCGGGAAGCGACTCCGGCGGATCCGTGACAAGGGTGAACGTGATCCCCGCGGCTCCGTCCGGATGAGGAGGAGGCGCAGGCCCTAGGGGAGGCGTGATCTCCTGCGTGTTGTAGTCCGGATCGGAACCGTCCAGACGGGGACTTCCCAAAAACACCTTGAGATCGGGACGGCGGCTTGCCGGATAGACCGCAACGAAAATCTTCACGGGAGCGCCCGGCGCCGTCTGCCACGCGAAGCCGCGCACGCCTTGGCAATTGAAGGGCACGGAGCCGGCGTCCAGCGGATCGGTCCGAGCCAGCCATTCGGATCGGTCCCCCCAGCCATCGCCATCTGAATCCGCTACGGTGGAGTAGGTTCCGAGGATCTTCTCCATCTCGGTGGGAAGCCCGTCGTTGTCTTCGTCTGCCGCCCAGGCCGCCGACATCAGGAAAACCGGCAGGATTCCTCCCGCCAAGATCCATCCCCAGATCCTCATCCTCTTAATCCTATCGTCCTGCGGCATCGAATGTCCTCCTTGATGTGACGTGATCACAGTGCGCCTCTATTTTTATATCCCACTGGCTAAACCGAGAACGAATGATACAGGGCCAGTCTTCCGGTGAACACGGTCAAAACAACATTTTCGACACGGCTAAAACGACACGAAAAAACACCCGGCCCGCTATACGCGAAACGGAGCTGGCGGCGGGATTCGTCCGCCTACGCACTTCGTGCTCCGGCGGATCCGCCGGAGTATCCCATGCGGCCCTGCCGCATGGGCGCAGGCGGAAACCTGTATCTCAGCGCATAAAGCTGGCGGTGAGATTCGAACTCACAACCTGCTGTTTACAAAACAGCTGCTCTGCCGTTGAGCTACGCCAGCGGACGCGCTCGATTATAGAAAGGAGAACGGCCTCAGTCCCGAAATCCCGGATCGCGCGGCGTCCCGTTCTGCCCCCAGGTGCCGAGCCTCTCCTCGTAGTGCAGATGCGGCCCGGTCGTGCGACCGGTGTTCCCGGAGAACCCCACGAGATCCCCCGCGGCGAGTTTTTGGCCGACGGCGGCGCGGATCTCCGAGAGATGCGCGTAGCAGGAAAACACCCCGTCGCCGCTGGCAACCCAGACGCGCAGGCCGAATCCCTCGGCCGGGTCGGCCGGGTTCTGCCATCCCGCGACGGCCACCGTCCCGGCGCGCGCCGCGACGACGCGCGTCCCTGGAGGCACGGCGAAATCGACCCCGTTGTGGCGGCGCCCCCCCTCGCGCAACTCGCCGTAGGCGCCCGAGAGGCGCCCTCCCTCCACAGGCCGCTGTCGCACCGCACCATCATAGATGTTTGGATTTTGGCGTTTGGCGTTTATCTTCTCTCCCATGGACCTCGAAACACGCGACAAGCGCGACAAAATCGAAATCGACATCCTCGGCCGGATTTTTGCGCGCTCGCGCCTGCGGGAGCGCCTCGAAACACTGTCAGCCTTCCCCCAGGGACGCTTCGCCGGGACGGCCGCCAACCGCGCCGCGCGCGCCTACATCCAGGAGGAGTTCAAAAAAGCGGGGCTCGTGAATGTCCGCTCCGAGCCTTTCGCGTACACAGGATGGGAGCGGGGGCCGGCCTGGGTGGAGCTCCCCTCCGGACGCGTCAACGCCATCGGCCTTCCCGGCACGCCGCCGGCCGCCAACATCTCGGCGGAACTGGTCGACCTGGGGCCCGCGGGGCTGGCAGAATTCGAAACGAACGCTTCCCGCATCAAGGGACGCTTCGTCCTCGCCTCCTCGGCCCCTATCACAGAAGGAAAACGCGACCTGCACCGCAACGAAAAATTCTGCCGGGCGGCCGCCGCCGGCGCCGCCGGGTTCCTCTACACGCGGCACCTGCCGGGGCTCCTCGAGGAGACCGGCTCGATCGGCTGGGACCGGCGCAGTGCGCGCGGGGCGATCCCCGCCGCGGGACTCACATTCGAAGCGGGCGAACGCTTGCGAAAAACCGCCCGCGACACCCCCGCTCTGGCCGTGCGCCTGTCGATCGAAAGCCGCTTTGTCGACACCCAGGGAGGATTTCCCATCGGGGAGCTCCCGGGAAAACCTGGCGCCTCCCGCGTCGTCATCGTCGGGGGGCATTTCGACGGACACGATATCTCTCCCGCCGCAGTCGACAACGGCACCGGGATCGCGTTCGTCATGGAGCTGGCGGATCTTTTCGCTCCTTATCAGGGAATCTTCCCCGTCGCACTGCGCTTCATGGGGTTTGATGCCGAGGAGATGGGGCTTTTGGGATCGAAGGCGTATGTCGACCGCCTCGCGCGGGACGGCCAGATCGATTCCGTGGCAGCGGTCTTCAATATCGACTGCCCGATCGGCCAAAAGCATGAGCGGATCGGACTCTCTGGCCACGCGGAGCTCGCACCGCTCGTTTCAGAGGTGGCCGCGCGCGATCCGGAGTCGATACAGATTGAGATGAAAGTCTCGCCCGCGTCGGATCATTTCCCGTTCGCGGCCGCCGGGATCCCGGCCCTCTACCAGTGCGGCGGTGGCGGGGATCCCAAACGCGGCCGCGGGGTGGCGCACACCGCCGCCGACACCTTCGACAAGATCAATTTTTCCCGCGCGAAGCCAGCCCTCGCCACGGCCGCCTCGATCCTCCTGCGCCTGGCGGCCGCCGACCCCTTCCCAGGACGGCGCTACACCCCCGCCGAAGTACAGAAGACGCTCGCCGGCGACACGGAGGAGGCCCTGAAAGCGCAGAAGGAATGGCCTTTTTGACGAACGTGGCGCGTGATCCGCGGATCGTGATGCGCCGTGCGTAGAAGGGGGGCTTCTTTGCAAGCCACGAGCCACAAACCACGAAGATTATGCCTTCAGGCGCGCGATCGCTTCGTCCCAAGAAAGCGTTTCCTGGAGCTTGGCGCCCAGATCCTTGATCGCCACGCGGCCGGCCTTCTCCTCCTCAGGCCCCAGGATCGCCGCGAAGGGGATGGCGCAGATGTCGGCGTACTTGAGCTGCTTGTCGAGTCGGGCCGGCTCCGGATAGAGCGCGGTGGCGACACCGGCCTTGCGAAAGCGCGCCGCCGCCTGCGCGGCGCTGGCCATCCCTTCCGGGCCGAACACCGTCACCAAGACACGCGCCGAGGAGGCCGCCAGCGCCGGGCGCCGGCCGTAGTGCGCCAGCACCAGCTCCAGCACCATATCCCCCATCGCGAACCCGACCCCTGAGAGCGGCTCGCCTCCCAAGTCCGCCACCAGATTGTCGTAT
>SBBH01000143.1 GCA_005239795.1 Planctomycetales bacterium | reverse complement strand
TCGTGACCCCCAACGACTACTTGTCTCAGGTGGGGGGCGGGTGGATGGGGCCGGTTTTTCACGCGATGGGGCTGGCGACCGGCGTCATCTGCGCCGATTTCACGGGAATCTACGACCCGGCGTATGTCTCGCCACGCCCCATGGGGGATGCGCGCCTCGACCACTGGAGGCCCTGTTCGCGTAAGGAGGCGTACGCCGCCGACATCACTTACGGCACCAACTCGGAGTTCGGCTTCGACTACCTGCGCGACAACATGGCCACCCGCGTCGAGGACCAGGTCCAGCGGGGGCACTTTTTTGCGATCGTGGACGAGGCCGACTCGATCTTGATCGACGAGGCGAGGACTCCCCTCATCATCTCAGGGCCCGCCGAGGAATCGACCGACAAATACTACACCGCCGACCGGGTCGTCCGTCAGCTCACAGCCGGGACTCATTTCGAGGTGAAGGAGAAGGACCACACCGTCGTCCTGACGGAAGACGGGATCAAGCGCTCGGAGGAGATCCTGGGGCTCGACAACATCTATCGGGGGGTCGATGTCGACTGGCCCCATCACCTCGACAAGTCGCTGAAGGCCCACCATCTCTACCGGCGCGACAAGGAATACGTCGTTCAGGAAGGGGAGATCGTCATCGTCGACGAATTCACGGGGAGGCTCCAGCCGGGACGCCGCTGGTCGGACGGCCAGCACCAGGCAATCGAGGCCAAGGAGGGCTTGAGGATCAAGCGCGAGAATCAGACTTTGGCGACCGTCACGATCCAGAATTTTTTCCGCCTCTACAAGAAACTCGCCGGGATGACGGGGACCGCCGCAACGGAAGCCGACGAACTTCACAAGATCTACAAGCTCGACGTCGTCTCGATCCCCACCAACCGCCCTTTCCGCCGCGTCGACCACGAGGATGTGATCTACCGGACCGCGAAGGAGAAATACGACGCGATCGAGGAGGAGATCGTGCGGGTCCACAAGGAAGGGCGCCCGATCCTCGTTGGGACCACCTCGATCGAGAAATCGGAGATGCTCGCCAGGCGCCTCGAGCGCCGTGGGATCCCCCATGAGGTTTTGAACGCCAAGCAGCACCTGCGCGAGGCGCAGATCGTGGCCCTGGCGGGCCAGAAGGGGAACGTCACGATCGCCACCAACATGGCTGGCCGCGGCACCGACATCCTGTTGGGAGAGACAGTCGTGAACCCCGCCTGCCTCCATCCCGAGACGAAGGAAACCTGGTGCTGCATCCGGTGCAACCGGCCCGAGCGCGACGTCGCGAGAGGGTGCCCCAAATGCTTCAAGCATACACAGCGCCGCACAGGCGTTTACGAACGGTGCGAGCGCCAGTCTGCGGCGCCGTGCCCCTGCGGCTCGGGGAAACGCTACGACAAATGCCACTTCGGCGACGACAAATTCGCCGACTACGCCAACATCCCGTGCGGCCTGCACATCATCGGGACCGAACGGCACGAGGCCCGGCGTATCGACAACCAGCTCCGGGGGCGCGCGGGGCGCCAGGGGGATCCGGGCTCCAGCCGCTTCTTCCTGTCTCTGGAAGACGATCTCATGAGGATTTTCGCTGGCGACTGGGTCAAGAACATGATGGACCGCCTCGGGATGAAGGAGGGGGACGTGATCGAGTCGGGGATGGTCACGCGCGGCGTCGCCCGGGCGCAGAAGCGCGTCGAGGAGCACAATTTCGAGATTCGCAAGAACCTTCTCGAGTACGACGCGGTGATGGATGAGCAGAGGAAGATCATCTACGACCAGAGACAAAAGGTGCTCGAGGGGAAGGGACTGCGCGAGACGGTCTGGAACTGGATGGAGGAGTCGGTGGATCTGGCGATCGCGCATTTCCTGACGAGCGAAATCAAGGGGGTCGAGCCAAACCCGGAGGGGTTCGTCGCCTGGATCAACCGCAAATATGGGGTGGGGATTGCGCTCGCCGACGCCGCCCAGCCTCATGAGGCGCTCCGCCGGCGGATCCTCGACCCCTTGAAGAGCCGCTACGACGCTGAGGAGGCGCGCGTGGGGTTTGAGGCGATGCGCGCGCGGGAGCGGTTCTTGCTGCTTCTTAAGATCGACCTCAAATGGAAGGAGCATCTCCATGCGATGGACGCCCTCCGAAAGGGGATCTCGCTCCGGAGCTACGGCGGGATCGATCCCAAGATCGCCTACCGTAAGGAGGGGTACGAGCTCTTTGATGCGATGGTCGACTCCCTGAAGGACGAGGTGACGGAGCTCGCCCTCAAGATCGAGTGGTCGGCAGAGGGGGGGAAGATAGAAGAGCGCCTGCACCGGATCTGGGGCGGGGCGAGCGAGTCCCGCCCGGAGTCCCCGGTTCCCTCGATCGACGTCGGGGCCGCCTTCAGCCAGCACGCCGATGCGCAGGCCGCCGCCGTCGAAGGGACGAAGCGCCCGGCGAGGCCCATCGTGCGCGAGGGGCCTAAAGTGGGGCGAAACGCCCCCTGCCCCTGCGGTTCAGGGAAGAAGTACAAGAAGTGCCACGGACAGTAAGAGATCTGTCAAACAACGGCCTGTACAGAAATTGGGAAACCGCTCTAGCGGGCCCACTCCGGATCGTTTTTGTGCTGGGCCCACCAGTGGCGGGCTGCCGCCTCGACGCCGTCATCCGGCCACTTCTCTCCGGCGAGATCCCGTATCGCCCGGCCGACCATGAAGCCGGTGACAGAACCTGCGCCCAGGTGGCGGGCGAGGGCGGGGATCTGGGCGCGTGTCCCGATCTTTCCGAGGATTTCGGCCCCATCCGCGACATGCTCGTTGTTGTCGAGGAGTGCGGCGATTTTTTTGGAAAGCGCGTCGAGGCGAGGAGCGAGATGGGGAGCATGCTTCCGGGCCTCCATGGCCCCGAGCGCCTTGGCGGCAACCCACTCAGTTTCCGTGCGGTCCAGGAACTGGGCGACCTCTCCCGCCGCCTCGTAGGCGCGAGCCGCCCCCAACGTCCGAAGGGCCTGGTCCACGACGTTCCCGTCGGGGTCTGCAAGGCACGCCGTCAATAACTTTGCGAACCCTTCCTTGTGGAAGCGCCCGACCGCTGCGACGGCTGTTCTGCGGACGTCAGGGTCCGGATCTGTCAGAAAAGCAGCCGCGTCGTCGGCGAATGCCGAAGCGTCCATTCTGAGGAGTGTTTGGAGGGCGCGTTTGCGCACGTCCGGGTCTCTGTGCGAAAGAAGCGCGGCCACCTGTGGTGCGATCGAGAGGTCGCCGATCGCTTCGAGCGCGCTGGCAACCGCCTCGCGGATCCCATCGTTGGAATTGGCGAGGAGCCCCGCCAGGCGCGGGGCCAGCGCGCGCGCCTTGAGTTTTCCCAAGGCCCTGATGACACTGATGATCATTTGGGGGTCGTCGAGCCCTTTTTCGAGCGCTGGGATCTCGCCCGACGCTTCCAAGTCGCCCAGGGCGAGAGCGGCATAAGAAATTATCCCAAAAGTGGTGAGGTGCGCTGATCCGATCTATCTGGTAGCCAGAAAGGAGGCTGCCGATGGGACGGAAAGCGAGGATGGGGACACT
>SBBH01000130.1 GCA_005239795.1 Planctomycetales bacterium | reverse complement strand
CGTGAACCCCGCCCGCCGCTTCCCCTTCGTCAACTGGATGTTTTTGGCGGCCAACATCGGGATCGGCGTGAAGGCCATCTTTCTTATGCCGGAGGCCCGCTACGAATGGATCGTCTTCGCGTACGGGTTTGTTCCCGGAAGCTGGGAATGGGCGGATCTCCTGACGTCTCAGTTCCTGCACGGAGGGGTCGCGCACCTGGCGGGGAATATGGTGTTCCTCTGGATCGTGGGGGACAATGTGGAGGACAAGCTGGGGCACCTGGGGTACCTGGTCTTTTATCTTTTGTCGGGTGTCGCGGCGGGTTTGGTCCACGGCGTCATGAACCCTCTTTCCCTGACCCCCTGCATCGGCGCCTCGGGAGCGATCTCAGGGGTCATGGCGGCGTATGCGATCCTCTTCCCCTGGAGCCGGATCAAGATCCTCTATTTCATCCCGATCTTCATCTTTGTCCACTGGGGGGTGGCGACAGTCCGGGCGATCTGGGCGATCGGGTTCTGGTTTTTGGAGCAACTGCTATTCGCGGCGGCGAGCGTCAGGCTGGCCGAGCGCCTGGGGGACATGCCGGGGGTCGCCTATGGGGCGCATGTCGGGGGATTTTTGTTCGGGGGGCTCGCGGTGATCATTCTCTTGGCGGCCGGGTCGGTGCGCCGAGGAGCCGGCGTCAGGTAAACGTCAAACACCAAATATCCAAAAGCCAAACCGACAAACGCACAAAAAACTGAGGAGAGAAGCCATTTCGGTGATTGTCGTTTTTCAGTTTGTCCGTTTGTTTGGTGTTTGCCCTTTGATGTTTGGTGTTTAAACTTTCGCTCCGTGGAGGCTCGCCCGATCGAACGGACCTCTTCCGCCAGCCTCTGCCGGCTTCTCTGTTCTTCCATTGGCTCCAAGGCCCTGGTCGCGCTCACGGGTCTAGCGCTCTTCGGGTTCGTCCTCGGGCATCTGGCTGGAAACCTCCAGATCTTCGCGGGGCAGGAGACCTTCAACGCCTACGCCCACTGGATCAAGTCGAAGCCGGCCCTCCTGTGGGGGACGCGCCTCGGGCTTCTGGCGGTTCTCGCCGTCCACCTGGGGGTGTCGGTACGCCTGGCGCGCCGGAACCGCGCGGCGCGGCCCGTGCCCTACGCCTTCCAGAACACCGTGCAGGCGACGTCCGCCTCGCTCACGATGGTCTGGAGCGGCCTGGCGATCCTGGCGTTCGTGATCTACCACCTCCTGCACTTCACGGTCGGCGCGGTGAGCCCGGCCGAGTTCGGGAGAACCGACCCGCTGGGGCGCCCTGACGCCTACACGATGGTCGTTCTGGGATTTCGCCATCCCGCGATCGCGCTCATCTATGCGATCGGGATGTTCTGCCTGGCGATGCACCTCTCGCACGCGATCCAAAGCGTCTTCCAGACGTTCGGCCTCAATCACCCGCGCTGCATGCCGCTTGTTCGCCGCGCGGGGTTCGCCGCCGGGTTCCTGATCGCGGCGGCCTATGTGTCGATACCGGCCGCGGTCCTCGCCGGGATCGTGACCCTTCCCCCGGGGGTGTCGCCGTGAGCGTGAAACTCGACGCCAAGATCCCGTCCGGCCCCCTCGAGAAAAAGTGGGAGAAGCGCCGCTTCGAGATGAAGCTGGTGAACCCTGCCAACAAGCGCAAGTACACCGTGATCGTCGTCGGGACTGGGTTGGCCGGGAGCTCGGCGGCCGCGAGCCTGGCGGAGCTGGGATACCGCGTGAAATGCTTCTGCTTCCAGGACAGCCCCCGCCGGGCCCACTCGATCGCGGCCCAGGGGGGGATCAACGCCGCCAAGAACTACCAGAACGACGGCGACTCGGTCTTTCGGCTCTTCTATGACACGGTCAAGGGGGGGGACTTCCGCGCCCGCGAGGCGAACGTCTACCGCCTCGCGGAGCTTTCGGTCAACATCATCGACCAGTGCGTGGCGCAGGGGGTTCCTTTTGCGCGCGAGTATGGGGGGTATCTCGCCAACCGCTCGTTCGGTGGGGCGCAGGTGTCGCGCACCTTTTACGCGCGTGGACAGACGGGGCAACAGCTTCTCCTGGGCGCCTACCAGGCGCTCTCCCGGCAGATCGGCCTGGGCGCGGTCCAGATGCATCCGCGCACCGAGATGCTGGATCTTGTGGTCGTGGGCGGCCAGGCGCGCGGGATCGTGACGCGCCATCTCGTGACGGGAAAGATCGAGTGCCACGTCAGCGACGCCGTGGTCCTGGCCACCGGCGGATACGGGAACGTCTTTTACCTTTCGACCAACGCCAAGGGGTGCAATGTGAGCGCCACCTACCGCGCCTACAAGCGCGGGGCGGCCTTCGCCAACCCCTGCTACACGCAGATCCACCCGACCTGCATACCGATCTCGGGGGACTACCAGTCGAAACTGACTCTGATGTCCGAATCGCTCCGCAACGACGGGCGCGTCTGGGTCTCCAAGAAGAAGGGGGATACCCGTCCACCCGATCAGATTTCCGAGGAGGAGCGCGATTATTACCTTGAGCGAAAATATCCCAGCTTCGGGAACCTCGCCCCGCGCGACATCTCCTCGCGGGCCGCCAAGGAGGCCTGCGACGACGGGCGCGGCGTCGGCCCCGGCGGGCGCGGCGTCTACCTCGATTTTGCAGACGCGATCCGGCGCCTGGGCGAAAACGTCATCCGCGAGCGTTACGGCAACCTCTTCGACATGTACGAGCGGATCACCGGAGAGAATCCCTACAAGGTTCCGATGCGGATCTACCCGGCCGTCCACTACACGATGGGGGGGCTCTGGGTCGACTATGACCTCATGAGCACGATCCCGGGGCTCTTCGTCCTGGGCGAGGCGAATTTCTCCGACCACGGCGCCAACCGCCTGGGCGCGAGCGCCCTCATGCAGGGGCTGGCCGACGGCTACTTCATCATCCCCTACACGATCGGGGACTATCTGGCGGGAACCAAGCTTCCCAAGGCGGACGCCGGCCATGCCGAATTCAAGAAAGTCCACTCGGAGGTCGAGGAGCGGATCCGCCGGCTTCTCTCGGTCAAAGGGAAGCGGAGCGTCGACTCCTTCCACCGGGAATTGGGCCATCTCCTGTGGGAACACTGCGGGATGACCCGGAGCGAGAAGGGGCTCGCCAAGGCGCTCGAACTCATCCCCGAACTGCGCGAGGCGTTCTGGAAGGATGTGAGCGTCCTGGGAGGGGGGGATGAGTTTAACACCGCGCTCGAGAAGGCCGGGCGGGTGGCGGACTTTTTGGAGTTCGCGGAGCTTCTCTGCACCGACGCGCGACTGCGCAAGGAATCGTGCGGGGGGCATTTCCGCGAGGAGCACCAGACCGCCGATGGCGAGGCCGAGCGCGACGACGCGAGCTTCTGCCATGTGTCCGCCTGGGAGTACGCCGGCGAGGGGAAAGCCCCGATTCTGAACAAGGAGCCGCTCGTCTTCGAAAATGTCCACCTGGCGCAAAGGAGCTACAAGTAAGATGAAACGCCAAACGTCAAACGGCAAACACCAAGCAAAATGACGAACGGACAAACGGAAAACAGGGCGAGGATTCTATTGCCTCTTTGCTGTGGTTATTGGCGTTTGTCTCTTTATTCGTTTGTTTGGTGTTTGGTGTTTTGGTGTTTGGTGTTTGGGGTGCAGGGATGAGCGAAAACAAGCGTTTGAACTTGACTCTTCATATCTGGCGTCAGAAGAACGCCGCCGATCCCGGGCGCCTGGCGACCTATCGGGTCCAGGGAGTGAGCGTCCACATGTCGTTCCTCGAGATGCTCGACGTCTTGAACGAGCAGCTCACCGCCCAGGGGGAGGAGCCGGTCGCGTTCGACCACGACTGCCGCGAGGGGATCTGCGGGATGTGCTCGCTCACCGTGAACGGCATCCCCCATGGCCCCCAGCGGGGGACGACCGTCTGTCAGCTTCACATGCGCCATTTCGCCGACGGCCAGGAGATCACGATCGAGCCGTGGCGCGCGAAGGCCTTTCCGGTGGTGCGGGATCTCGTCGTGGACCGGAGCGCCTTCGACCGGATCATCCAGGCGGGGGGGTTCGTCTCGGTCAACACCGGCGGCTCCCCCGACGGGAACGCCCTGCCGGTCCCCAAGAAGGACGCCGAGGCGGCGATGGATGCGGCCGCCTGCATCGGGTGCGGGGCGTGCGTGGCCGCCTGCAAGAACGCCTCCGCGATGCTTTTCGTGGCCGCCAAGATCTCTCACCTGGCCAAGCTTCCCCAGGGCCAGCCCGAGCGGCGCGAGCGGGCCCTGGCGATGGTCGCAGCGATGGACCAGGAGGGGTTCGGCTTCTGCAGCAACCAGTACGAGTGCGAGGCGGTCTGTCCGAAGGAGATCAGCGTCCGGACCATCGCGGTGATGAACCGCGACACTTTGCGCGCGGGGCTCGGCGGAGCCTGACGCGCGCGTTTCGTCGTTCGTTATTCGTCGATCGCAGCACGTCGAACGACCTGCCTGCGCCGCGCTCTCTCGCCCCTGCCGATGCGGCGCGGCAGGCAGGCGAATCCCGAGCGACGAACGACGTCATTTCTAAATAGGCTCTGGCTTCCTCCCGCTTTATACTCGCGTTTGTTCCGGCCCCAGGCCGGCGCGGAACACCCATGCAGGAAAACCTCATCGAACGGATCGACCGGGAGCTTGCCGCGAACCCCGTCTGGCAGGTTCGGTCCATGGACACGCTGTGGCTGTGCCCCTTCTGCGGCGAGGCGGGCGCCCGGGAGGCGCCGATCGAGGATCTCGCGCCGCAGGTGAGGAAGCACCTCGACCGGTGTGCTCCCTGGAACCAGGGGCGCGGCCGGCCCCAGACGCTTCCGATCTTGAAGCAGAAGGCGATCCTGATGCAATTGGCGCATCTTCTGTCCACACAGAAGGCGTGGCGCGTGGTGGCGCCCAACTCCTACTGGATCTGTCCCTATTGCGTGAAGCTCACCGATGTGCGCTTTCCCAAGGAGACGGCCAAGGTGGACCTGCCGATCCTGCAGGGGATCCTGGCGCACCTGAACGGCTGCGCCGCCTACGACGGCGGGCGGGGGCGCTTGCGCACCACGGAGGAGATCAAGAAGATCGCCACCGACGTCCTGGAGCAGAAGCGCCTGATCGCCGACATCCGCGCCAAGCTCACCGGCTCCGACGTCTGGCGCGTGAAGGACAAGAACGAGTGTTGGGTCTGCCCTTACTGCCGAAAGTCCATCGG